>JAOZPF010000061.1 GCA_029932895.1 Anaerolineae bacterium
TCGACGCCAGCAACGGGTATCTGGTATGGAGATACGAAACGGGAGATCAAGTGACCTCCTCTCCTGCTACCTACGAGGGGGCAGTCTATATCGGCTCCGTAGATGGGTACATCTACTCGCTAGATGCCCAGACGGGCCAGCTCCGCTGGAAGTTCCAGACGGGCGGCCCTGTTGTCTCTTCCCCCACAGTGGTCAACGGCCTCGTCTATTTCGGCTCCGCCGACCACCAGCTCTATGCCCTTCCAGCGTAAAGGAGCGAGATGGGTTTTCTGCAAAAGTTGTTCGGGAAAAAGCGACCGGCTGCGGTAGAGCCTGGAGCCGCCCCTCCGACCGCTGCGGTGGAGCCACTTGTCGCGGGACGGATGCAGGTAGGTTGGAGCACCGACATCGGGCAGCAACGGTCGCTGAACGAGGACGCCATCCTGATTGTGCAGGCCGACCACCAGGGGGACCAATCCCCTGTGCCTTTCGGCCTGTTCATCCTCGCCGACGGCATGGGTGGGCACAAGTCAGGAGAGGTGGTGAGCGCTCTGGCAGCCCGCACCCTGGCGCGCTATGCCATCCAAAAGGTCTACCTGGCTATGCTGGCTAACACCGAGCACGGTGCGGGACAGCCCTCACTCACCGAGGTGCTCTCTGAGGGCGTCAATCTGGCCAACGCGACGGTCGCCGCAACCGTCCCTGGCGGCGGTACGACTTTGCTCTGTGCCCTGGTGCTGGGCTCGCAAGCTTATATCTCCAACGTCGGCGACAGCCGGGCTTACATCATCTCCTCCGCCGGCATAGAGCAGGTAACGCGCGACCACTCGCTGGTGGACCGGTTGGTCGAGTTGGGACAATTGACGCCAGAAGAGGCGGCACATCACCCGCAGAAAAACGTCCTCTACCGCGCTGTGGGGCAGGGCGGAAGGTTAGAGGTCGATACATTTGTGCGCACAATAGCCCCGGGGCAGCGGCTGCTCCTCTGCTCAGATGGCCTATGGGGAATGGTAGAGCAGGACGAGATCATCAGCATTGTGAACGAGACCCCTTCTGTCCAGACTGCCTGCAATACACTGGTGGCTGCGGCGAACCGGGCAGGAGGGCGGGATAACATCAGCGCGATCCTTGTCGAGTACCCACCTGTGTGATGAAGATAGACGCCAATAAAGACCTGTACGCTACGCTCGGTATCTCTCCTGCAGCAACGCAGGAAGAGATCAAGCGCGCCTACCGCAGCCTGGCCCGCCGCTTTCACCCTGATAGCGGTACCGAGACCGCCTCCGCCGAGCGCTTCCAAGAGGTCAAGGGGGCCTACGACGTTTTGAGCTCTCCGGAGCGCCGTCGCGCCTACGACCTGCGACGACAGGAAATGGGGCTGGCCCCCCAGGCGATGCTCGCTATGCGCGTCGTCGCCAGCCGGCTCGCCCTCCCCGCCATCCCCGACGAGCAAATGCTGTATGTTGTGGTGGATATTCAGGCCGCCAGCAGGGCCAGTTCCAGGCGGCTCCCCCTCAACCTCTGCCTCGTGATCGACCGCAGTACCTCAATGGACGGAGAGAGACTGCATTACGTTCGGGCGGCAGCCCATCAGATCATCGATGAACTGGACGAGGGAGATGTTCTGGGGATCGTCGCCTTTAGCGACCGGGCCGAGGTCCTGATGACCAGCCAGCGGGTGGGGGACAGAATGCGCGCCCACTCCAGCGTCTCGGCGATCTGGGCTGGCGGCGGCACCGAGATCTTGCAGGGCCTGCAGGCCGGACTGGGACAGGTGCGCCGCTTCCGCGGCGAGAGCCTGGTCAACCATCTGATTCTGCTGACCGACGGACGCACTTACGGGGATGAGGAAAAGTGCATCGCCGAAGCCCGCCGCGCTGGCCTGGAGCGAATCAGCATCAGCGCCGTGGGGATCGGCGAGGACTGGAACGATATGTTCTTGGACCAACTCGTCCGTCAGGCCGAAGGGGTCTCGCTCTATGTCGCCCATCCGCAGCACATTCTGGACGTCCTGCGAAACGAGGTGCATGGACTGGGGACGCTCGTCGCCCGGAGTATGAACCTGACACTGCGCTTTGGTGAGCACGTCTGGTTGGAGAACGCCTTCCGCACAGCGCCCTATTTTGAGCAACTGCAACCGCAGGGGGGCATAGTGCACCTGAATTCCCTCCGCGGCGAAGAGTCGGTGAGCGTGCTCTTTGAGATCGTCGTCGCCCAGGCCTCGCTCGGGCGGCAGCGCCTGCTTCAACTGGAACTGACGGCCGAGATTCCCGGGCTGGAGCGCCGGGAGCGCATCGTCTCCGACCTGGATGTCGAGTTCGCTGTGGACCCGCCACAGGAACCGGTGCCGGCTGTTATCATCAACACGCTGGGCCGATTGAGCGTCTTCCGCATGCACGAGAACGCCTGGGCGGCACTGGAGAACGGACGGCGGGAGGAGGCCCAAAAGCGCCTAGAGACGGTCGCGACTCGTCTGATCGATATGGGGGAAAGTGAACTAGCTCGCGCGGCACTCCTCGAGGCTGGGCGGGTGGCTCAGGGCGGCCTGATGTCGGAAAAGGGCCACAAGACCCTGAAGTACGGTACACGTGGATTGACTGTAGGGCTTTAAGGAGGGGCTTGTCATGATCGAATGTCCTTCGTGTGGGAAAAAGCATCGCCCGGGGACCCTCTTCTGCACAGAGTGCGGCGTCTACCTTCCCACGGGGGGAGCGCTGCGGACGTCGCCTCTGCCGACCGACGAACTTCCTGACTCCCGCGCCACCACCTGGGAAAAGGTGCCAGCGACAGGAGAACAGGGAGCCAAGGGATACCGCTCTTTGCGCCTCCATATCCTGGAGGGGAACCGACAGGTAATGCTGCCAGCGACCTCCGAGTCCCTGATCGGACGCCTGGATGCCGCGCACGGCATTTTCCCCGACCTGGACCTCACCGCTGACGGAGGACTGGAGAAGGGAGTATCCCGCCGCCACGCCAAGATCGTCCAAAGAGGCGGTGATTTCTTTATCGAGGATGTGGGAAGCGCGAACGGCACGTTCCTGAACGGCAAACGGCTCACACCATATCTCCCCTATCCCCTTGGCAACGGCGATACTCTCCAGATCGGACGTGTCGAGATCAAGGTCAGTTGGGAGGAATAACCCGGGGAGGCGAATTAGAATGCCGATGACGGTTTTGCTTCACCTGTTGAACGAGGATCCGATCGTAGCCGAGATCGACCAGATACCGGACCCAAGTGATCAATACCTTGTCTGCCAGAACCCGCGTCGCAGAGACGGGCGGGATGTGAGCTATGTGTTGCCCGAAGTCAAGTCTCTCCTGATTCCCTGGCATCGCGTCCACTGCGTCGAGATACTGCCAGGTGAGGAGGAGGAAAAGATCGTCACCTTTGTGCGGGAATGAGAGAATGGGGCAGCCGGGAGCTTTGATCCTAGTCGTAGATGACGAGCCACACATCGTCCGCTTCATCACCATGAACCTGGAACTGGAAGGGTTCCGGGTGATCAACGCCTCGTCTGGCCCGGACGCACTGCGGCGGGTGCGGGAGGACCTGCCGGATATTGTGTTGCTGGACGTGATGATGCCCGAGATGGACGGCTTTGAGACGCTCCGCGCGCTGCGCGAGGTATCTGACGTGCCGGTGATCATGCTAACGGTCCGCTCCGAGCAGGAGGACATCATCCACGGGCTCGAACTGGGCGCCGACGATTATGTGACCAAGCCCTTTAGCATGCGGGTGCTGACCAGCCGCATCCGAGCGGTGCTGCGCCGCACCGGTTCCCCCCCCTCCCCCGAGTCAGCCATCCTCAAGATCGACGATTACCTGAGCGTGGATTACAACCAGCGGGAGATCATCGCTGGCGGCAAGCGGGTCAAGCTCCGCCCCACCGAGTTTCGCCTCCTCTATCATCTGATCGAAAACGCCGGCTGGATCGTACCTCACGAGACGCTCCTCTCCAAAGTGTGGGGATACGAGTACCGGGACGCGGTACATTATCTGCGGCTCTACATCACCTACCTGCGAAGCAAGATCGAACCGGACCCCGCCCACCCTCGCTACATCCTGACAGAGCGTGGCGTGGGCTATCAGTTCGTTGATTTTCGACACCAGACAGCGGAAGGGGAAAATGGGCAATAAGGCTTACAAGGTCGTCATCACGGGAGCTTTCAACGCTGGCAAGACCGAGTTCGTCCGCAGCGCCTCTGCGGTTCCCATTGTCAGCACCGATCGCAAGGTCACAGACGAGCGGGCCGACGTCAAGGAGACAACGACGGTGGCGATGGATTACGGGCAGGCCACAGTGGACGGCTGCCTCCTCCACCTCTATGGCACGCCCGGTCAGGAGCGGTTCGACTTTATGTGGGACATACTGGCCCGCGAGATGGACGGGTTCCTGGTGTTGGTCGATAGCACGGACCGCACTTCCCTCACCGTCGCGCGCCGCATCTTGCGCCATTTCAAGCGCCGGCGGCGAACAAAGTGGCTGGTCGTCGCCACCAAGCAGGACCTCCGCGGTGCAATGTCCCTCGAGGAGGTGGCGCGGCGACTCCGCGTTCCTGCTGCCAACGGAGTCGTCGCCTGCGACCCCCGCAAGCGGGCCAGGACCCACGGCGTTCTGAAACAGTTGTGCGGCTTTCTCGCCTGAGCGCGGTCAACACACCCAGGCCGCCGGGTTATGCACCCCGGCGGCTTTTTCTATTGTAACTCTAATGCCTCTCTTACGCTCATCTAGCGGAACGAGGCTAGTATATGGGCACTCGTGGAAATCTTGTGAGGAGGTGTGAGATGTCGAATATCGTAAGATGGGAACCTTTCCGAGATCTCATTAGCCTGCGTGAGGCAATGGACCGCCTGTTCGAAGAGTCCTTCGTGCACCCAGGAGGTGGCTTGGTGCGGTCCGCCGGGATGCAGCCTCTATCCGTAGATATGTACGAGACGGACGACGATGTTGTGGTCGAGGCTACCGTTCCCGGCGCCAAGCCCGAGGACATCGACATCAGCATCAGCGGTGACACCCTGACCATCCGCGGCGAGGTCAAGCGCGAGTCGGAGGTCAAGGAAGATAACTACCTCCGCCGCGAGCGAGTCTATGGCTCCTTCTGCCGCACCCTGCCCCTCCCGACTCCGGTGGTCACCGACAAGGCGGAGGCAATCTTTGAGAACGGCGTGCTGACCCTCACGCTGCCCAAGGCGGAGGAGGTCAAGCCAAAGGCCATCAAGGTAAAGGCCAAAAAGTAGAACTGTGTCTGGAGGTGACAGATGACCATTGTACACTTTGACCCGCTCCGAGAAGCAATGAGCTTGCGTGAGGCGATGGACCGGCTACTCGAAGAGTCGTTCGTCCGCAGCCCCACCAGGAGCTGGCGGGGGAAGACGACTGACAGCCCGCTGCGGCTGCCGGTGGATGTCTACACCACCCCGGAGGAGATCGTGCTGACGGCTTCTCTGCCTGGGCTTTTGCCTGAGGAGGTAGACATCGCCATCGAGGGGGACACCCTGACCATCCGCGGCGAGCTTCGCCCTCCCCTGGACAATGTCGAGTACCTTTTCCAGGAGCGGCCCTATGGCTACTTTGCCCGTTCGCTGACGCTGAACGTGCCGGTGGACGTGGACAAGGCGGAGGCGGTCTTTGAGAACGGCGTGCTGACCCTCACGCTGCCCAAGATGGAGGCCGTCAAGCCAAAGACGATCAGGGTCAAGAAAAAGTAGGGGGCGAGCTCCTTCATGCCTCCTTTCTCACGTCCGAGTTCCTCAAAGCAGGGGCGCGCTAGCGCGCCCCTGCTGCCTTCCTACAACCAGACGCCGACCTCCAAGGGATCGTAGGCGCGGTTTCCATACCGCGCACAGCCAAGATCGACAAATGGAGGTTCGTAGTAGCGGCTTTAGCCGCCTTTGAGCCTTTTGGACGGCTGAAGCCGTCACCACGAACAAAAACGTTAGTGTCCAGTACAAGAGTTGCGCTTTGCCTGCTCCTGGTGTAAACTCATCACCAGGCAAGTTCGCGTATACAGAACCGAGGAGGTAATCTATGGAAGTCGAGATCAAATATCGTCCTTCGTACTCTATCGCCGCAGTCAAACTGTCGCCGGGCGAGACGATCCAGGTGGAGGGCGGGGCGATGGTCGGTATGTCGGCCGGCCTGACACTGGAGACCAAGGCCAAGGGAGGGCTGATCAAGAGCCTGGCACGTAAGGTACTCGCCGGCGAGTCCTTCTTTGTCAACACGTACCGCGCCCCAGCACAGGGTGGGGAGATTCTCCTGGCCCCCGCTCTCCCCGGTGATATGGATGTGCGGACGCTGCAAAATGACTCGCTGGTGATCCAGTCCGGTTCCTACGTGGCCTCTTCCGATGGAGTGGAAATCGACACCAAGTGGGGTGGAGCCAAGACCTTTTTCGCTCGCGAGGGGGTCTTTATGCTCAAGGCATCGGGAACTGGCACCCTGCTGCTCTCCAGCTACGGGGCCATCATGGAGGTGAACCTCACCGCAGGCCAGACTTACACCGTGGACACCGGTCATCTGGTTGCCTTCACCGAGGGAATGGGCTTTAATGTCCGCAGCATCGGCGGCCTCAAGTCCACCGTGTTCAGCGGGGAGGGGTTGGTGGTCGATCTGACCGGCCCCGGACAGGTGTTGCTGCAGACCCGCAGCGAGGCCGCCTTCCTCGCCTGGCTGCTCCCCCTGCTGCCCAAGTCCGGCTCCAGCGGAGGAAAAGGGTTCAATATCTCTCTCGGCTAACCAGCTAGTCGTCGGTGATAGAAACTGGCGCGATGGTCGGGGGCAAGCTGCCTTCGACCATCCCGCCACCCCCAACGAACGTCACGACAGTCGCCACCTCAGCCTGTTCTCTTCGACCAGGGGATGGACCAGGCCGGATCGCTCCAGAGAGGAGAGGGCAGCCAGGACAGTGGTCCGGGTGAGGAGATAGGCGGTCGCCGTCGCCAGGCCGAGTCCAAAATGGTCGGATACTGCCTGGACCAAAGCCGGCGTCTCCTGGGGGACGGTCAGCGCAGCGCGGACACACTCGCGTATCTCCTCCAGCCGCTCCCGGTTGGCTGCGCATATGCTGACGATCTCCTCACCGCCAGCGTAGGCCGGGCCGTGGCCCGGCGCAAAGATAGCATACTCAAGCTCGTGCAGCCGGTCGAGCGTTGCCAACATCTCGTCTAGGTCGAAGCAAAAGATCACCTTGTGCTTTTGCAGCGTCGCGGCGGGAAAGACCGCGTCGGCGCAAAAGAGAACATCGCCCACCGCCACTCCCACCTGGTTGGGAGCATGACCGGGCAGGGAAATGATGGTCGTCTCAAAGGGACCGACTTGGAGCGGCCCCGGCTCGATCACCTGATCGACCCGGCAGGGTTTGGCAAGGGTGAACTTGTGGCGCAGGTCTCCTATGGGAGCCGCGCCGCCAAAGAGAAAAAGCGGTTCGATAAGGGGATGCTCCATCATCGCTGCCTCCAGCGATGGCGCGTATACCGTCACCTCCCGCCGGCGCTGGATAGCCTGCGCGCCGCCAAAGTGGTCGGCGTGGGCGTGGGTGAGGATCACACCCTCTAACGTGACGCCCAGCTCGTCGATCACCCGCAGCGCCCGCCGACCGCTGTCCTTGTCCAGCCCGGTGTCGATCAGCAACCCCTTGCCCTCCCGCACGACCAATCCCATATTGGACCCGCCGCGCAGGTGAAAGATACCCGCCGCCAGCTCTACCGTCTCCACTGCCCTCACTCCTGGGTCACTTGGACCAGACCTTGCGCAGCAGTTGGACGCTGCTATCTTCTTCCTTGACCCCTACCATCTCGAAGCGGGCGGCTGAGCCAGCCCAGGCGGGGTCGTCGCCGAACCGAGTCTCCAGGTCGATCAGGCGGTCCAGAGAACGGTTGTCTTGCAAAATCCGCCGCTGTGTCTCCGGCGAGAGCCGGGTGAAAAAGACCGGCTTGCCCAATACGCGCACGACCAGCAACCCGTGTCGTTCGAACAGCGAGCGCAGTTCGCCCACGGTAAAGGTGTGGACGGGGAATGGCAGCGCCGCGTCGTCGCCCTGCCAGGTGATATTCCCGCTGTGGAGAATGCGCTCCGCCTCCTTCCAGAACCCCATCGCCATCGGGCTGACCGCCAGGATGCGGCTGTTGGCCGAGACTATGACATGGCCGCCAGGGCGGGTCACCCGCGCCAGCTCTCCGACAGCCTCCTCCGCGCTCTCACAATAAGAAAGAGCATCGCCCTGCACCATCGAGAGGCCAAAAGCGTCGTCGGGTAGTTCGTCCACGTCGCGGATGTCCACCTGCTGGACGACCGCCCGGTCCAGCAACCCCTTTGTCTGTAGCTTTTCCCGCGCCACCTCGATCATTCCGCGGGAGATGTCGGTCATCGTGACCTGGTAGCCGAGGCGTGCCAGCCGGACCGCCCAACGGCCGCCACTGCCGCCGGCGTCCAGGATGCGCCCGCCAGGAGGGGGAAGAAAACGCTCGATGTTGTCCCACGTGATCGGCCCATAGACTTTGGTGAAAAAAGGGTCCTGATCGTGGAAAGCGTCAAAGGGGTTTCCCTTCTGCATTGGTCGGTCTCCTTGTGAAAAAGCCCCTTCGCCCGGACGACGAAGGGGTTTTCTCCTACCACATTGTCTTACCGCCCGACAGCCTTTTCCGTACGGTTCCGTTCAGGTGGACCCGGAGGGACTCGAACCCTCGACCTTCTCAATGCCATTGAGACGCGCTCCCAACTGCGCCACGGGCCCATGTCGAGTAATTGGTGGAGCTGAGGGGACTCGAACCCCTGACCTCTACAGTGCGATTGTAGCGCTCTCCCATCTGAGCTACAGCCCCCTGAGCCGGAAGGTATTCTACCGCAGATTGGGTGGATGTCAAGGGTTGCCTCCTGCCTCGCGATGAGGTATACTTCCCTCTGCTTGCCAAGGGGGTAGCGTGAGCCGTTTTACGCACATCATATTCGACCTGGACAACACCCTCTACCCTCGCAGCGCGGGATTGCTGCAGGAGGTCAATCGCCGCATCTCGTTGTGGCTACACCAAGAGAAAAGGCTCCCCCTCGAGGATGCCGACGCCCTGCGGAAGACCTATTTCCGTCGCTATGGCACTACCATCGGCGGCCTCGTCGCCGAGGGCGGGTCGGATGTGGACGCCTATCTCTCCTTTGCCCACGATATCCCCGTGGAGCGGTACCTGCAGCCCAACCCTGCCCTGGCGGCAATGTTGTCATCGATCCCGCTCCACAGGCTGGTCTTTACCAACGCACCTGCCGAGTACGGCTGGCGGGTGCTGCGGTCGCTGGGTGTGGCGACGCAGTTCGAGCTGGTGGTGGGCATCAGAGAGGTCGGCCTGCACAGCAAGCCCAATCCACTGGCCTATGAACGGTTGCTGGCCCTTGTGGACGCGCCGGCCCGCTCGTGCATTATGGTGGAGGACCGGGCCATCAACCTGTTGCCGGCACGGCGGCTGGGAATGACAACGGTCCTGGTGGACGCGGCCGCGGCGGATGGGGTGGACTTTGCGCTGCCGGACGTGCTGGCTGTAGGCCCATTGTTGGCCCATTCGCTAGGGCAGGAGGAGGAACGCGGTGATTGATAAGCGAATGACGATGGAGGAGGCGGCCGCGCTCGTGCATGACGGGCAGAGGCTGGCTCTAGGGGGAATAATCCTCTACCGCCGACCTGTGGCTTTTGTGCTGGCGCTCCTGCGGCGCGACCCGCTGCCCCATGACCTGGAGCTTTTGGCCTTTACCGCCAGCTATGAATCCGACCTGTTGGTGGGTGCCGGGCTGGTGCGGCGGGTGCGGACCTGCTACTTTGGCCTGGAGACGTTTGGGCTGGCCCCGATGTTCACTCAAGCAGCCACCGCGGGTCATCTGGAGGTCGTCGAAGAGACCGAGGGCAGCCTGGGCTTTGGCCTGCGGGCCACGCTGGCAGGGGTAGGTTTTATGCCGGGCCAGGGCTGGTTGGGCACCGATCTGCTGCACGCCCGTCCCGATGTGCGCGTGATCCAGGACCCCTACACGGGTCAGGAGGTGGTGGCATTCCCCGCCGTGGGTTGCGACGTGGCCGTTATCCACGCCGTGCGGGCCGATTGGGAAGGGAACGCAGTTCTGGGCGGCAATCTGGCCGTCGATGTGGAGTTGGCGCTGGTGGCGGAGCAGGCTGTGGTGACGGCCGAGGAGGTGGTCGAGCGTCTCCCAGGGCCAGTGGACCTCTCCGGCATCGCCGTGACAGGGGTGGTGGAAGCACCGCGGGGAGCCTGGCCCACCTCCTGCTACCCGCTCTACCCCCTCGACGGCACCGAGATTCTGCGCTATAGCGAGATGTGCCCGGATGGGTTTGAGGAGTACTTGAAGCAGATGGTGAGCGGATGACATGGCTGTGAGACCGTCTTTGCGTGCCGGAATCGCTAAACGCGGCGTGATCTACCTGCTCATCTCCGCGGCGAGCTTTGGCAGCCTGGTCGTGCTCATCAAGGGGGCGGTGGCCGCCGGCCTCAATGCCGAGACGGCGTTGGCGCTGCGCTTTACGCTGGCAGCATTGATCTGGTGGGCCATTCTATTGCTCCGTCGCCAGCGGTTCCGGGTGGACGTGCGCCAGGCAGCGAGAGCGGGAGGGCTGGGGGCGTTCTTTTATGCAACCAATGCGCTGTGTTACTACTGGGGCACAGCACGTGTGTCGGGCACTATCGCGGCGCTGGCGGTCGCGGCGGTACCGGTGGTGGTGGCGGTGCTGGCCTGGTTCCTGCTGCGGGAACGGCTGGGGAGAACGGGCTGGCTGGCACTGGCGCTGGCAGTGGTCGGCGGCATAATGCTGGCGGGCGGGCCGGGCGGCCGGACCGACGTGGTGGGATTGCTCTTGCTCGGCGGCGCGATAGTGCTTTACTCTCTCTACATCGTACTCAGTACGCCGTTGAGCCGCACTCTTGCCCCCTCGGTCACCACCGCCTATGTCATCACCGGGGCCGCCGCTTTCTACTGGCTGTGGGGCGGGCTGACCGGCCGGATCAACCTGCAATTCGCGCCCGACGGGTGGGCAATCATCGTCGCCATGGCCCTGATCCCCACCGTCCTGGCGATCTATGCCCTGTTGGTCGGCACAGGAGCAGTCGGACCTTCACGGGCCTCTATCGTCGGCTCGCTGGAACCGCTGGTGGGGGTGATGCTCTCTGTCCTGTTCCTGGGCGAGCGCCCCGGCCTCTTGCAAATCGGGGGCGGTGGGTTGGTGATCCTGGCAGCACTGCTGGTGCGACGCGAAAGAGCGATAGCTGGTCCAAAGAAGGTGACAGAATGAAACAACGGCTGGATGGGCTACGGGAGCGAATGAAGACGGCCGGAATCGATGCGGCTGTGTTGGTTCACCCCCGGGACGTCTTTTACTACGCCGGGACCGTGCGCCCGGCGACGCTCCTGGTGGGACCGCGGGAAGCGATCCTCTTTGTCCGGCGAGGACTGGAGATGGCGCGCCGGGAGGCAACGGTGAAACGGGTCGAACAGGGCCAAGGCCTGGGCCAGGTGGCAGCGGAACTCGATAGCCAGGCCATCTCCGGAAGCGTATTGGGGGTGGAGGAGGACGTGGTTCCGGCGCGGCTCCACCAACGGATGAAGCAGGCCTTCCCCGGCTGGAGCCTGACGGACGTGAGTGGGCTGGTGCTGGAGCAGCGGATGGTCAAGGACGAAGCAGAGGTGGAAGCGACCCAGCGGGCGGCGCAGGTGGCTGATGAGGGGCACGCGGCGTTGGCGCGAGTGTTGCGACCGGGAGCGACAGAGCTGGAATTGGTGACCGCAGTGGAGGCGGCAATGCGGCAGGCCGGGCACGAAGGCTACCAACCGCTGCGCCATCCTGGGGCCCGTGGAGGAGGGGTGCTGCTGATGAGCGGCGAGCACCTGACGGTGCGTGGCGGGTACGGGCTGGTCATCACTGGCGCGGGGCTCAGCCCCGCCAGCCCCTACGGCGCTTCCCGCCGCACGGTGCAGCCCGGCGACCTGGTGGTGCTCGACATCGGTTCTACCTGTGAGGGATACACCGCCGACGAGTCCCGCACCTTTGTGGCCGGCAAGCCCACGCCGGCCCAGCAAGCGCTCTTTGCAGTCGCTCTGGCGACCGAGGAGGCGGTGCTGGCAGCGCTCAGGCCCGGCACCTCCGTCGCCGCAGTCTATGCAGCCGCCGAGGAGGTAGTAGGCCGGGGGGCACCGCCCCATTTTGGACCCTCCGAGCTGGCACTGCCAGGCTTTGTGGGGCACGGCATTGGCCTGGAACTGGACGAGCCACCGGTAATATGGCCTCGCGCGGAGACCGTCCTACAGAGGGGAATGGTGCTGGCGGTCGAGGTCGAGGTCAACGCGATCCACGCTGGCATGATGGTCAAGGTTGAGGATACCGTCATTGTTGGCGCGAGTGGCCCGACACTCCTCACCGTTGCACCGCGCGAGCTGATGGCACTGCCCTGACCGCCACGGCAGCCGGGAGATCGCACTGCCTGGCTAGGGCCACGCCACCGCCCCACCCCCGCCAACCACGCCGCAAAACCCCGCGCCCCGTTTTCACTTGCAATTCCCTATAAACGCGGTACAATCCGCAAACTCTCAGAGCGCAGGAAACGACCGATGT
>JAOZPF010000299.1 GCA_029932895.1 Anaerolineae bacterium
CGGAATATTGGTTGACAACCGCCCACGGTGATGGTAGAATAAGCGTAACAATTTAGCCGAGTTGTCTACTCGTTTTACAGACGATGAACAGGAGGAGTAGGCCGGAACGGTCCTGGTGAACCGGCAGTACCGGGCAGAGAGGGGGGTCACTGGCTGCAAGCCCTCCCGCAGCACCACCGGCCGAAGGTCGCCTGGGAGTCGGGAAACTGAACCCAGAGGTGGGCAGGTTTCTCCGGGTCCGCCCGTTACAGCGGAGGCTCTTGGCCGCTCAGGCGGGCGAGGGTTGGTGAGCGCGCTGGCCCAGCCAGCGAACCAGGGTGGTACCGCGGATATGCCCCTTCCGTCCCTGGACGGAAGGGGCGTTTGTATAAGAGGTGCTCGGACCTCCGAGGAGGGAAGCCATGGCCAAACAGCTAGCTCAAGTCTACAACCCGCAGGAGATTGAGGCCGGAATCTACCGCTGGTGGGAGGAACAGGGATACTTCCGGCCCGAAAAACAGGTCGAGTTGGGGCTGGCGAGCGCGGATGGGCCGCGTTGGTGTATCACTATGCCGCCCCCCAATGTCACCGGCGCGCTTCACCTGGGCCACGCCATGACCGCCGCCGTCGAGGATATGATGACCCGCTACTACCGTATGCGCGGTTTCCAGACCCTCTTCCTGCCCGGTAGCGACCACGCCGGCATCGCCACGCAGAACGTGGTCGAGCGGGAGCTGCGCAAGGAGGGGTTGACCCGCCACGACCTGGGCCGGGAACGGTTTGTGGAACAGGTGTGGGAATGGAAAGAGATCTACCATGCCCGCATCACCGAGCAGCACAAGCGCCTCGGCGTCTCCTGCGATTGGGAGCGGGAGCGGTTTACACTTGATCCCGACCTCTCTCGTGCTGTGCGCACCGCCTTTGTCCACCTCTACAAGAAAGGGCTGATCTATCGTGGCACCTATCTGGTCAACTGGTGCCCCCGCTGCACCAGCGCCATCTCCGACCTGGAGGTGATCCCCCAGGAGCGGACCGATCATCTCTGGACCATCCGCTATCCCGTGCTTGGTGAGGACTGGGGCGGGCCGGAGAACGAGTGGGGCAGCGGCAAGTGGGCCGAGGGCGCAAGCGAGTTCATCCAGATGGCGACGACCCGCCCCGAGACCATCCTGGGCGACACCGCTGTCGCCGTCCACCCTGGCGACGGGCGCTGGGCCCACCTGGTGGGCCGGACCGCTGTCCTGCCGGTCATTGGTCGCCGCATCCCCATCATCGCCGACGAGGCAGTGCAGCCCGAGTTCGGCACCGGCGCAGTCAAGGTCACCCCTGGTCACGACCCCACCGACAACGAGATCGGCATCCGCCACGGGCTGGAGGTGGTCAACGTGATGAATGACACGGCCCAGATGACCGAGGAAGCGGGCCCCTATGCCGGGCAGGACCGCTTCGAGTGCCGGGAGAACATTCTCGCCGACTTTGAAAAGGAAGGGCTGCTGGTCAAGACCGAGCCGTACTTTCACGCCGTGGGCACCTGCGAGCGGTGCCACACGGATATCGAGCCGCGTATCTCCACACAGTGGTTCGCCAACGTCAAGCCGCTGGCCGAGGCGGCGATGGAGGCTGTGCGCCGTGGCGAGACGACGATCATCCCGCAGCGGGAGAGGGACCGTTTTTTCCACTGGATGGAAAACATCCGTCCCTGGTGCATCTCGCGCCAGCTCTGGTGGGGGCACCGCATCCCGGTCTGGACCTGCGATGACTGTGGCGAGCAGACCTGTGAGCTGGAAGACCCCACCGTCTGCGCCCACTGCGGCAGCCCCAACATTCACCAGGAGGAGGATGTGCTCGACACCTGGTTCTCCTCTGGCCTGTGGCCTTTTTCCACCCTCGGTTGGCCGGACACTGACGCGCCCGACCTGCTCCGCTACTATCCCACCGATATGCGCGAGACCGGCTACGACATCCTCTTTTTCTGGGTGGCGCGCGAGATGATGCTGGGCATCGAGATGACGGGCAAGGCTCCCTACTCCACTGTCTATCTGCATGGCCTGGTGCGCAACGAGCAGGGAAAAAAGATCAGCAAGTCGATGGAGAACATCGAGCGGTATGACCCGCTGAAGATCATCGCCCAGTATGGCAGTGACGCCTTGCGCTACACCCTGCTGACCAGCTCCACCCCTGGTCTGGATATGAACCTCGATCCGCGACGGCTGGAGGGAGCGCGCAACTTTGGCAACAAGATATGGCAGGCGACCAGGTTCGTCCTCGCAAACAGCCAAGACCTCGGACCTCAGAGCTCGGCCCTCGGCCCTTGGCCTCTTGCCCTCGGACTAGTTGACCGCTGGATCCTTTCCCGCCTCAACCGCCTGATTCAGGAGGTCACTCAGCTCTTTGACGAGCACCAGTATGGCGAGGCCGGCCGCAGGATCAACGATTTCCTGTGGGGGGAGTATTGCGATTGGTACCTGGAGGCCAGCAAAGTACGGCTCTATGACAAGGACGCGGCGAAGGAGACCGTGCGGGGTGTCCTACTTCACGTGCTGGAGACGTCGCTGCGGCTGTTGCATCCCTTTATGCCCTTTGTCACCGAGGCGCTTTGGCAGTCGTTGCCCGAGGCGGGACGGGAGGGAGAAGCGTTGATCGTGGCCCCCTGGCCGGAGCCGGACCTTGCTCTCATTGATGAGGAGGCAGAGGAGCAGATGGGGCTGGTGATGGGGTTGATCCGCTCTATCCGCAATCTGCGGGCCGAGTACGACGTGACGCCGGGCAAGCGCATCCCGGCCCTCATCGCCGCTGGCGGGGCCACTCCTATGCTGAGCGAACAACGGGCCATTCTCTGCTCCCTCGCCAAACTCGATCCCGACCAGTTGATCATTCAACCGTCCGTCCATCCCGCCGCCGACGCTGCAACTGCCGTGGTGGGTGACGTGGTGGGCTACCTGCCGTTGGCTGGCCTGGTCGATCTGGAGGCAGAGCGGGCGCGGCTGGCGAAGGAGTTGGCCGACATCGAAGCGCGAATTACCCGCAGTGAGGCTCTCTTGGCCGGGGAATTTGCTCGCAAAGCGCCCCCGCACGTCGTCCAACGGGAGCGGGAAAAGTTGGCCGACCTGCAGGCCACGCGCAAGCAGTTACGGGAACGGTTGGGGTGATGTGGGGGCGGTCAGATGACCGCCCCTATTCGTACACCTTCTCTTCCAGGCGTCCCGCCTCCGGCGCGTCTCCCTCCGGATCTCGCATCTCGGGACGCGCCGGGAGAACCTCCTTGTAGTACTCGTGCGGGATGATCAGGTCCATCACCTCATGGGTGCCGGTCCAGATCAGTATCAGCCG
>JAOZPF010000062.1 GCA_029932895.1 Anaerolineae bacterium
GCGGCTAAAGCCTCTATTCCAAGGTTGCACCACGATCAAGTGTGAAGCTACTCGAACGGGAGGCAAGTGTTCATATGGACATCTTTATGCGCGCGTTGTTCATCTTTGCCCTGCGCGTGGTAG
Organism: Anaerolineae bacterium; assembly: GCA_029932895.1. Classification (GTDB taxonomy): domain Bacteria; phylum Chloroflexota; class Anaerolineae; order B4-G1; family DUEL01; genus JAOZPF01. The sequence continues at coordinate 124 of JAOZPF010000062.1, forward strand.
GCATCAGCGTCAGCACGCTGGCGACGATCCTCACCGTGCAAGGTCGCAAGCTCCCAGCCATCCTCGCCGGCAGCCTGAGCAGCCTCGTCTACGTCCTCGCCATCGCCCAGGTGGTGACCGACCTGGGCAATGTCTGGAACGTGGCTGCCTACGTCATCGGCTTTGGCACGGGAACCTGGGTGGGAATGTTGCTGGAGCAACGCATCGCGTTGGGACACGCGGAGGTGCGCATCATCTCCACTCAACGAGGCGATGCCGTGGTGACGGCTCTGCGAGGGGCCGGCTTTGGCGCGACCGAGCTCTACGGGCGGGGACAGGAAAGCCCGGTGAGCGTCGTCGAGGCTATCGTGCCCCGCAAGCAGGTCCCGGCCGTGCTCCGACTGGCCGAAGAAGCCGATAGCCAAGCCATCACAGCAGTCTCGGAAGCGCGCATAGTGCAACGGGGCTATTGGAAACCGGACCGGCGACGGTAGAGGGGAGCGAGCAATGATCCCAATCTCGGACGAAATACGTAGCCGCCGGGTGCCGGTGGTCACCTGGGCGATTATCGGTATCAACGTGCTGATCTTTATGTACGAGTGGCTGCTCGGATCGGGGGTCGACCAGTTCTATATGAACTGGGGGGCCGTGCCGGCCTACATCGTCGATCCCATGCATTATCCCCTGGCTTTTGTGACGCTCTTTAGCTCGATGTTCGTCCACGGTGGCTGGTCACACCTGCTCGGCAATATGCTCTACCTGTGGATCTTTGGCGACAACGTGGAGGATGTGCTGGGGCGGGTAGGGTACGGACTGTTCTACATCATCGCGGGGCTGGTAGCTGGCGTGACTCAGGTGGCCATCCAGACCATGGCCTCGTGGTTGGTGGGCGACCCCTCCGCAATGTACATACCGGGAATTGGTGCCAGCGGGGCCATCGCCGGCGTCCTGGCCGTCTACCTGGTCTTTTTCCCCAAGGCCCCGGTACGGGTACTGGTACCGGGCCTATTCATGATGCGGTTGGTGCGAGTGCCAGCCGTGGTCGTACTGGGGCTGTGGTTTGTGCTCCAGTTGTTCAACGGCTTCCTAGGCCTGGGGACTATGAGCGTGGCGACGGGCGGCGTGGCCTGGTTCGCTCACATCGGCGGGTTCGTGACCGGGCTGGCAGTGGGGTTCATCGCCCGCTCACTCATCCAAAGACGACGGTACCGCTGGTAAGACAAACCTGGCGTGGGCTAGGGCATCTGTAGCCCCAACACCGTCGCCTTGATAGCCTCCTGGTTCGGCCGGCCGGCCTGACCATAGATCACCTCTCCCGCTCCATCAAAGACCAAAAAGGTGGGCACGCCTCGCACGCCGTACCGCCCAGCCAGCGTGGCTCCCACCCGCGACATCGCGTTCACCCGCAACACCTGAGCCTGACCCTCCAACTCTCCCTCTAGCCTGTCTACGGCAGGCTTGGACATTAGGCACACGCTTCAGGTGTTGGAATAGAACTCGACCACCACCGACTGGCCTGCACCAATCCGTTCGTCAAAATCAGCGGTCGATTCCAGGGCCGCCCCCGGGGTGCGGAACAGAAACCACCCCACCGCCAGGCCGCCAACCACCAACAAGGTCAGCCAGTTATCACGCAAGAATTGAACCACAGCATCCATTTATCCCTTTTCTCCCTCGATGAGCCGAAAAATGCCCAATAGTTTTTCCTCTACCCGCACCAACCGAAACCCCACCTCGCTCACAGTCCGCACCGTCTCCCGGTTCAAGTGACATTCCCGGCTGATGGCACACCACAGGGGATGGAACAGGTCCGTCAGCCAGCCCCCCAAACCGTTCCCCCGCGTATGCTCCACCAGCACCAACCGCCCGCCCGGAGCCAGAACCCGCCACGCCTCGGCCAGACCCCGCGCCGGGTGCTTCACGGAGCAAAACAGGAGCGACCCGGTGACGGCGTCAAAATGATCGCTGGGGAAAGGCAGCGCCTCCACGTCGGCCTGCACCGGCCGGACCGTGGCCCTGGTCCGCCGCCGGGTGGCCTGCGCCAGCATCGGCCCGCTCAACTCCGCCGCCACCACCTGCGCCCCCGGGCCGTAGAGGGGAAGGTTCGCCCCCGTGCCGACCCCCAGCTCCAGCACGCGCCCCCCCACTGGTGGGAAAGCCCGCCGCCGCAGCCCCCGCAGGAACGCCAGCTCCAGCGGCAGCATGCCCCGGTCATACCCCGTAGCCAGGCCGTCAAAGACGCCCATCAACCCTATACAGCGATCGCAACACGGCCAAATTCTCGACGTCCTCGTGCAGGTCATCGCTCTTGGGCGTCTCCAGCAACCCCGGCAGCCCCGCCAAACGGGGGTCGTTCAACAGATTGCGGAATCCCTCCAGGCCGATGAACCCCTTGCCGATGTGCTCGTGGCGGTCCTTGCGGCTGCCCAGGTCTCCCTTGCTGTCGTTGAGATGCAGCGCCTGGAGCCGGTCCAGGCCAATGACCTGCTCGAACCTGTCCATCGTGGCCGCGTATCCCTCAGGCGTGCGCAGTTCGTAGCCAGCGGCAAAGACGTGGCAGGTGTCCAGACAAACCCCCAACCGCTCTCCCTGGGGGCTGTTCTCCAGTAGCCAGGCCAGGTGCTCAAAGGTATAACCCAGGTTTGTCCCCTGCCCAGCGGTGGTCTCGAGGAGAATGCGGGAGTGAAAGCCCGCTGTGGCTGCGTGGACCTCGCCCAGCGCCTGGGCCACCCGTGCCAAGCCTTTCTCCTCGCCCGTCCCGACGTGAGAGCCAGGGTGCAGCACCAGGTAGGGAATCCCCAGCGCCTCACATCGCTCCAGCTCGATGACCAGCGTGTCGCACGACCTGCGCCACAGGGCCTGGTCCGGCGTGCCCAGGTTGAGCAGATAGGAGGTATGGCCCACTACCGGGCTAATCCCGGTCTCCTCGGCCCGCGCCTGGAAGCGAGCGATGTCCTCGGCAGCGAGCGGCTTGACCGCCCAGGCGCGATTCGACTTGACAAAGAGCTGCACCGCCTCACAGCCCACCGACTCGGCGCGGTCGAACGCCCTATACAGCCCCCCAGCGATCGATTCGTGCGCTCCCAGCCTAAGTGCCACTATTTTACCTCCACCCAGCCCTCGGGATACCGCCGCGCCAGATCGACGTACGTCTCTTTAAAGTGGGTCCACTGGGCCTTGTATTCCTCCCCCACCACCTTTTCCAGCACCCGGGCTGGCACACCGACGGCGATGTGGTCAGCGGGGACCTCCTGGCCCTGGCGGACCACGGCCCCCTCCCCCACCACCGCCCACTCGCCGAGCACGGCCCAATCAGAGACCACAGCGCCCATGCCGATGATGGCATAATCGCGGATGGTAGCGTTGTGGATGACGGCCCCGTGGCCGATGGTCACCCAGTTCCCAATGTCCGTCTGTCCACCGGGGCGGGCGTGGATGACGCAGTTATCCTCCACGCTGCTGTGGTCGCCGATGATGATGGTGCCGTAGTCCCCTCGGATGCGTGCGCCGGGACCGATCCAGCAGCCCCGGCCAATGGTCACGTCGCCCAGGACGTCGGCGGAGGGGTGAACGTAAGCATCCTCACCGATACGGGGGGTCTTGCCCTCGAAGGAGGCTACCGTCATTGCTCGCGCTCCTGTTCCGCTCGCCGGCGGGCCAACTCCTCCTCCAGCTCCTCCAGCTCGATCAGCATCGAGGCAGGAACCGAGTGCTTGGGCAGACGAGCCTGCAGATCGGCGATTCGCTGTTCCAGTTCTTCTATTGTGGTTTTCTTCTCACTCAACGGGCTACTCCTCTATGATCCGGTACGACGTCGTCAGCTCGGCCGTCTTGGACAACATCGCCGAAGCAGGGCAATACTTGGTCTGCGAGAGTTCGATGGACCGCTCCACCGCCGCCGGCGCCACTCCCTTGCCCTTGACGATGAACTCTAGGTGAATCTGCGTATAGACCTTGGGGTGCTCCGGTGCCCGCTCGGCACTCACTCTGACCTCGAGGCCGGTGAACGGCTGCCGTTTCTTTTCCAGAATCGAGACCACGTCCATCGCCGTGCAGCCAGCCAGGCTGATGAGCAGCAGCTCCATCGGCTGGGGGCCGGTCTCGCGCCCCTCTTCCCCCGGCAGAACGTGGTCCAGGACAATTGCCGGGCCGCTGGACGCCTCTCCTACCAGCCGCAGGCCCGGGCCGATCCAGGTCACCTTTGCTTCTGTCGTCATCGGACACCTCCTCTATAGAACACGGCGCTCATTGTGCGTCACTCCTTCGGATGCGGGATGACACAGATAAAGCGCAGCACCCCCGCCCCGGTGTTCCGGTAGCCGTGGGGCTCATCAGGGGGGATGTAGAGAGCTACGCCGGGGCGCATCACGACCTCGGTATCAGGCCCGTGTGCCACTCCCTCCCCCTCCAGGACAAAGATCTCGTGCTCGTAGGGGTGCTGATGGGTTGCAAAGACCGCTCCCGGCTGGAACTCGATCACCCGCATAGCAAAGTTGGGCGCTCCTTCAGGCTTGCTGATCACCCAGCGGATGGACTTGTCCTCGCCGACAGGTTCCTGGGGAACATCGCGGTAATCTCGACTGAGCATTGCTACCTCCTTATGGGTTGCAGGTTTCGGGTTTCGGGTTTCAGGTTTCAGGCGCTGTGGTTGGTCGTCGCCGGCCCAGCCCCAGCAGCAGGTCCAGGGGAGCGCGGAGGGCCATCGCCCGATACGTCGTGCGGCCGGCGAACAGGCGCAGGAACTGGTTCAAGAAACGGGGGTTGCGCACGCCCAACTCGAAAGACCCCCAGGGGTGACCGTAGAACAGGCGCGCCCATCGCCCACCCCACAGCAGGTCGTTGCCGATGCGCCGACGCACCTGGCGGGTGTACGTGCTCAGGTTGTCGGTCAGGACCGAGTCGGCCGCCAGCCGACCGCTATTCACCGCGTGGCGAATCCCCTCGCCCAGCAGCGGATCGACCAATCCAGCCGCGTCCCCCGTCAGCAGCACCTGCCCACGGCGGAGCGGCTCGTTGTGCAAGTGAACCGGAAGGGGATGCCCCCGCTGCGGCGCACCGTCCACCTCGATCCCCAATCTCGTCATCTCCCGCTGCAGCGTCTCCCTCATTACATGCCCTTTTGCTCCGGCCCCAAAGACCCCGATACCAACCGAGAGGTGGTCCGCCTTGGGAAAGACCCACAGATAGCCATAGCGAGGCGTGCCGAGGACAAAGAGGACCGTGTCGCCGAACTCGGTCAGCAGACCATCGCCAGCGGGAACCTCAACCTCGATCGTAGCACCAAGCAGTCTGGTGCGCCGCAGCCCCACCAACCGCGCCACGCGAGAGTTGGCCCCGTCGGCACCGATGAGATAGCGCCCGCGAAAGGTCTCGCCCGAGCGAGTCGTCACCTCCACGCCGGCCTCATCCTGCTCCAGCGCCACCACCAACGCGCCATCCCGCACATCGGCGTGGGCATGCTGAAGGATGTGATAGTCGAACCGGTCGCGCATCACCATCGCCACCGGTCGGCCCGGCAGTTCGGCCGCCACCTCCCGCCCGTCGCGAAAGCGGAAACGGACCCGCCCGATCTCGCGCTCCACCACAGGGGAGAAATCAAAGGGAAAGCGGTCAAAGACCGTCTTGGGCACCCCACCGCCGCAGGGTTTGTAGCGAGGCAGTCGCTCCTTCTCTAGCAGCAGAACCCGCTTTCCGGCCTCCCCCAACCAATAGGCGGCGGACGCCCCAGCAGGGCCAGCGCCAACGACAATCACATCGTAATCCATTGCTAAACTCAAACTCCCTGCCCCCGTTCCCCGAGGGCAGGGAGCATCCCACTTCTTGCCCGCGGCCGGACCTGCCGCTCACTCGACAACGATAGCGTCAAAAGGGCAGGCTGGCAGACAGGCCAGGCAACCGTAACACAAGTTGCCATCGATGAACGGCGGCTCACCGGGGTCAATGGCGAGGATCGCCTTGACCCGGCACGCCTTGCGGGCCACGCACTTGCGGCAGGACTGGCACTTGGACTCGTCCACCCAGGGGATCTTGGGCGGGAGGGGATGATCAAGCATACTCAACCTCCCGCTCCACGATAGCCCCGTGGGGACAGGCCAGGCTACAGTAACCGCAGCCAGCGCACTGAGTCGGCTGCAGGATGGGGAGGCCGCCAGGCTGCTCCTGCACCAACGCCCTCTTCAGGCAAGCAAGTGCCGCCAGGCAACGCTCGCAGAGCGGACATCGCTCCCCGTCAACCTGCAACACCAGCACGCCCTACTCCCGGATGCGTGCCAGGATGTCCGAATCCTCAATGATCAGATAATGCACGCCGTTCAGCTTGATCTCGGTCCCGGTGTACTTGGGGAAGATGACCTTGTCACCAACCTCCAGATCGGTGCTCATCTCCTCCTCGTCACCGACAGCCTCGACAACGCCCCGCTGGGGCTTTTCCTTTGCCGTGTCGGGCAGCACCAGCTTTCCACCGGCAAAAGTCTGCTCGTCCTCCAAGGGTCGGATCAGCACACGAGCTCCCAAAGGTTCGATCTCCATTTTGGTTCCTCCTAAAGTTTACTGGTATTGTTTCAACAGCCGCTCGATCTTGGGCTGGTCGAAACCGACCACGATGTGACCACCGATGTCGATCACCGGCACGCCTTGCTGCCTGCTGCGCCGCACCATATCGCGGGCCGCGGCCTCGTCGCGCGAGACATCGACCTCGCGGAAGCGGATATCGCGCTGCCGGAAGTACATCTTGGCCGCCCGGCAGGCAGGGCAGGTCGGCGTAGTAAAGATAATGATCCGTCGTTTTTTCTTGCGTCGTTTTCCGTCTTGTCCTCTTGCCATGTTCTCCTCACAGCAGTAAAGATCAAGCGCTCTCGGCCTCGCGCCGCTCCAGGTCGGGGTACTCGCCGAGGAACTTTTCCGCCTCCATCGCGGCGATGGCGCCCGTGCCGGCCGCCACCACCACCTGGCGGTAGAGATAGTCCTGCACATCTCCCGACGCAAAGACCCCTGGCACGCTGGTGTGCTGGCGCTCGTCAGCCACGATGAACCCCCACTCGTTCACCTCCAACTGCCCTTTGAACAGATCGGTGGCAGGCTCCATCCCAACGTAGACGAAAACGCCGTCCGCTTCGACGACCGAGGTCTCGCCGGTCTTGACGTTGCGCACTCGCACGCCAGTCACCGTCTCGTCACCCAGGACCTCTTCTACCACGCTGTCCCACACGAACCGGACCTTGGGGTTGGCGAACGCTCGTTCCTGATAGATCTTGGTCGCCCGCAACTCATTGCGGCGGTGGACAAAGATGACCTCGTCGGCAAACTTGGTCAGCACCAGCCCCTCGTCGAGGGCGCTATCCCCTCCGCCGACCACGACCACTTTCTTGCCACGGTAAAAGAAACCGTCGCAGGTGGCGCAGGTCGAGACACCACGGCCAAAGAACTCGGATTCCCCCGGCACCCCCAGCATACGCGGCACTGCGCCAGTGGCGACAATCACCATCTTGGCCTGATACTGTTTGGAGTAGGTGGAAACAGTGAACGGCCTGGTGGAGAAATCCACCGCCGTCACCGTGTCCATCACCACCTCCGCCCCAAAACGCTCGGCCTGGGTCTGCATCCGTTGCGCCAACTCCATCCCGCTGATCCCCTCGGGAAAACCGGGAAAGTTCTCGATCATCTCGGTGTTGGACATCTGCCCGCCGGGTGCGGAGCCGAGAAGCACCAGTGTCTTGAGCGCCGCGCGAGCGGCATAGATCGCCGCAGTCAACCCAGAAGGCCCACCGCCGATGATGACCAGATCATAGAGGGGAGCCTCCTCTTGTGCAGAAGGCTCCTCGCCCAAAGGTGTGATCGTCAAACCCATTCCGCTCATCCGCCCCCCCTTATGCCAGTGCCAGCGCTAGCGCTTCTCGGAGCTTGTCCATCACCATCGGCTCCGGCGCAGCACCCTCCAGGTGAACAACCTCGTTGATGACCGTGCGCGGCACTCCCATCACCTGGTACTTGTTCGATAGCCCAGGGAACTCGGTGGCCTCCACCATGTCCGAACGGATCATCGGGCTGGCGATAGCCATCTGGTGAGAGAGCATCACCGACCGCGGACAGTAGGGGCAGGTGGGCGTCACAAAGACCTGAATGTGCACCGGCGCGGTGATGGTCGCCAGGAACTCGAGCCCCTCGTTGCTTAGCTCAGCCTTGCCCCGCGACACAGAGATAATGGTGTGCAGCAGGGAGGTGAACTCGTAACCGGAGGGGATGCCATAGAAGCGGACCCCGTAATCCTGCTCACCAAGGACAGCGATAGCCGGTATCTTGTCGATCCCCAGCTCTTGGGCCTTGGCACCGTCCTTGAGAAAATCATACATTTCGGTGGTGACCAGGTCGGAGAGCTCCCCCAACTCGTCCACCAACTGGTGAGTTTCGGCGCAGAAATCGCATTCGAACTCCTGGGTGAACATCACCAGCCGCACCGGGCCAGCCATATCCTTCAAGAACTCGACTACCTGCCCGCGAATCTCGTCATTCAGCATTGCCATTTTTCGTTAGCCTCCTCGAAAATATCCTTATTCCATCCTGCCCCGCTACGTTATACGGGACAAGGCCTTGATCAGCGCATCCACCATTTCCTCGGGCGAATCATCGGAAGCCTGGATGCACTCGAAAGCAAAAGAGCGCATCAGGCGCAGGCTGGCCTTGTAAACAGCCGCGCGGATGGCGGTCAATTGCTGGAGGACCTCCTGGCAATCGCGGTCTTCCTCGATCATGCGCGCGACCCCCCGCGACTGGCCTTCGATACGCCGCAGCCGCCGCAACAGGTCCGCCTTCACCTCCGGGTCCTGAATTCCCGTCATCTTCTGATCTCCGGGATCTCCCGGCCTCCTGCAAGCCCACTCGAACAAACTCACCCATATACCATACAGGGGTAGAGTATACCTCAAGGCTGCCAGTTTGTCAAGAGATCCCGCTAAATGCTAAATTCGCCGCCGCGCGGTCGCCCCAAGCCCACTTGCCCCCTGCCCCCACTCGCGGTACAATCCGCCCACTATGCCCAACCTCGACTACGTTCGCTGGCTGCGGGCCCGCGTGGGTCGCAGCAAGGTCATCCTGGTCTATGCCTCAGCTATCATCCCCGCCGGAGAGGGGCGCATCCTGCTCCAGCGCCGCTCCGACTTTGCCTGGTGGGGGCTGCCAGGAGGAGTCTTGGAGCGCGGAGAAGGATTGGAGGACTGCCTAGTACGCGAGGTCCGAGAGGAGACCGGCCTTCACGCCGTGCCCGAACGGTTGGTGGGCATCTATTCCTCCCCCGACTTTGACGTCACCTACCCCAACGGTGACCAGGTTCAGCAGTTCACTGCCTGCTTCACCTGCCGGGTCACCGGAGGCACTTTGCAACCTGATGGAGGGGAATGCCTGGAGTTGGCTCCCTTTGCCCCCAACCGGCTGCCGCAGGTCCCTTCCTGGTACCAGGCGATGATCGAGGATTTCACAGGCCCGGAAGAACCATCTTTCCGGCGCGGCCGGCCCGGCACGCCTACCTCGAACGACTACGCCCTGTGGCTGCGCCAGCGCGTGGGAACCGCCCCCCTCATCCTGACCGGTGCCGCCGCCTGCGTCTGGGACGATGAGGAACGGCTCCTGCTCGTCCGCCGCGCCGACAACGGACACTGGTCGCTGCCAGCCGGGATTATGGAGCTGGGCGAGCGCATCGACCGCACAGCAGTGCGGGAGGTGCGAGAGGAGACAGGGCTGGATGTGAAACCGGAACGGCTGGTTGGAGTGTACACCGGCCCCGAGGTCTTCCACGTCTATCCCAACGGAGACCAAGTCCACGTGGTGAGCGCCTGCTTCTCCTGCCACGTCAGCGGCGGGAGCCTGCACGCTGACGAGCGCGAGGTGCTGGACGCCCGCTTCTTCCCGCTGGACCGCCTCCCGCCCCTGTCCTCCCGCCATCGCATCCGCATCGACGACGCCAAAGCCAAGCCGGCATCGGCCCAGGGGTAGCAAGCGATGGCCGACCTGCTCAAGCTCCTGGCTGTCCTGGCCCTCATCGTCCTCCTCATCAACCGCGGCTGGAACCTGGGCCTGGTCCTCGGCCTGGCGTCGCTCCTGCTGGCGATTCTCTTTGGTCACCCTCTGCGGGACCTGGGGCTGGATGCTTACCTCGCCGTGACCGACCGCCTCACCCTCCGCCTCACCGTCATCGTCGTGCTCATCCTCACCTTGAGCGAGATCCTGCAGCAGACGGCCCGGTTGGATGGAATGGTGCGCGCGCTGGAGCATATGATCCCCGATACCAGGATCGTCCTCGCCGTCGTGCCCGCCCTCATCGGCCTGCTGCCAATGACAGGCGGGGCGATGTTCTCAGCACCGATGGTGGGCCACATCGGGGAGCGGCTGAGGGCCAGCCCAGCCCGCAAGACCTTTGTCAACTACTGGTTCCGCCACGTCTGGGAGTATGTCTTTCCCCTCTACCCGTCGTTCCTGCTGGGCGCGACGCTCCTGGGCCTATCCGACCGGGAGGCCGTGACCATCCTCTGGCCCCTGGCTCTCGCCAGCGCGGTGGGCGGTGTGCTCTTTGGCCTGCTGGGCTTGAAGCCCCCTCCCCCCTCGGAGGGAGATTCCCCTGCCTACTCCAGCCTGCGCCAGCTCGGGTCGAGCGTGTGGCCAATCGCGCTGGTCCTGGCGTTGGCGATAGGGGTTGGCCTGGACCTGGTCATCAGCCTGCTAGTGACCATCGCTCTCCTGGCCTGGGTCAACCGCATCGGGGTTCGCCAGTTCTGGGAGATCATGCGCCACCGCATCCGCTGGAGCACGGTCATCCTCATCCTGGGGGCAATGATCTTTCGGCGCGTGCTGGAGGAGACGGGGGCGGTGACGGCGGCCTCGCAGGTGTTGACGGCGATGCACGTCCCGCCGCTCGTCGCCATCTTTGCCGTGCCGTTCGGTTCCGGCCTGATGACCGGCATGGGGACCGCCGCCTATGCCATTGGATTCCCCATCATCCTGCCCCTGGCAAGCCACAGCCCCATCGGGCCGGGAATGGTGGCGTGGGTCTGGGCCGGCGGTTTCCTGGGCGTGATGATGTCGCCACTCCACCTCTGCCTGGCCCTGACGCGGGTCTACTTCCAGGCCGATTGGCCCGCAGCCTACCGGCGTATCCTGCCCGCCAGCCTGCTGACCGCCGCAGTAGCGTTGGCCCTGTTGCTCCTGTTATGATTCACACGACCAGCCAGAGGAGTGCATCAGGAGGAGAAAAATGATCCAACCCTGCGACCTCGGCGGCTCCGGGCCCATCGTCCACCTGGCCCACGCCAATGGGTTCCCGCCGGGCACGTATCGCCCGCTGGCGGACACCCTCTCCCATCGCTACCACGTCATCAGCCTGCCCTCACGCCCCCTGTGGCCGGGCAGCCATCCCGAGAGCGCGCCCGACTGGCACCCTCTGACCGACGACCTGATCCGCGGGCTGGACGAACTGGGATTGCGCTCCATCCTCGGCATCGGTCACTCTATCGGCGGCGTGCTGACAATGTGGGCCGCCATCCGCCGCCCCGACCTCTTCCGGGCGGTCGTGCTTATCGACCCGGTCATTCTGCCGCCACCGTGGCTGTGGCTGATGCGGGTAATGCGGACCCTGGGCCTGCGCGAGCGCCAGCCCCTGGTTCAGACCGCCCTGCGCCGCCGCCGAACCTGGCGCAGCCGCGAGCGGTGCTACCAGCTCTACCGCCGCAACCCCTTCTTTGCTGCCTGGCCCGACGAAAGCCTGCACGCCTATGTGGAGGCCGGAACGCGGGAGCGAGCCGACGGCAGCGTGGAACTGGTCTATCCTCCAGAGTGGGAAGCCCACATCTTTGCCACCACACCGACCGACGTGTGGCGAGCCGTGCCGCGGCTACAGACTCCCACGCTGGTCATTCGTGGCGGGCGGTCCAACACCTTCCGCCCCACCAGCCAGGCGCTGATGCGGTACCTGGTCCCACGGGCGCGTTTCGTGGTCATCCCCGGTGCCGGTCACCTGGTGCCGATGGAGCGCCCGGCAGAGACCGGGGAAACGGTGCGGGGGTTCTTCGCTGAGCTGGGAGAACAATAAAGTCGGCGCGCTATTCGTGGTCCCCGACTCCCTCCGGGATTGGCCCGAATGAGGCCTCGATCTCTTGGCGGTCGTAAACCTCCAGCATGCACTCCCACCAGTTCAACCCATCCCTCTTGACCAAGTGCCACCACCGAATGTCGGGCCAGTAATAACGCCAGCGGTAGAGCGCTGGGGACCGCTCCCAGCCATAGTCGGCCGCCAGGGTGGTAAGATCGACGAAATAGCCCGGCGGAACCGTCTCCGCTAACCGACCACCCTGCACCGCCGCTGCCCCACCCTCCTCCCGCGCTTTCAGGTCCCAGGGAGCCACCCGCAGCGGCTCCCCCATGCT
>JAOZPF010000063.1 GCA_029932895.1 Anaerolineae bacterium
ACACTTGGGGTGCCCACGGGGCTTACCGCGTTCACAGGCGCCCTTATCCTGGCCTACATGGCCTTGCCCACCATCATCAGCGTGGCGGAGGATGCCCTTGATGCGGTGCCCAAGAGCTATCGCGATGCCGGCCTGGCGATGGGGGCGACGCAATGGCAGACTATCTGGCGGGTTGTGGTACCGGCGGCCCGCTCCGGCATCGTCACGGCGGTGATGTTGGGCATGGGCCGCGCCATCGGCGAGACGATGGCGGTGATGATGGTCACGGGCAACGCGGCGCGGATGCCGCTGGGCCTCGATTCGCTCTTCCGTCCCGTGCGCACGATGACCGCTACCATCGCTGCCGAAATGGGCGAGGTGGCACAGGGCAGTGTGCATTACCACGCCTTGTTTGGCATTGGCGTCATTCTCTTTCTCATCACCTTTGCCATCAACCTTGCTGCTGCTTCGACCATCTTTAAGAAGCGGCGACGGGGAGGGTTGCGTTGATGGGCAATGGGCAATGGGCAATGAACAATGAACAATGGACAATGAACAATGGACAATGAACGATGCGGCGTGGAGGGCGGTGTTGATGGATAGGGTGCGGGTGCAGCGGTTGGGATTCCTTCTCCTGGGCCTGGCGGCGCTGGTCGTGGTGTTGCCCATCCTGTTCGTCGTCGGCACCATTATCGTGCGCGGCGTGGGGGCGATCAGTTGGGAGTTTTTGTTCACCGCGCCGCGCGACGGTATGAAAGCGGGCGGCATATTCCCCGCCATAGTCGGCACACTGTTGCTCACACTGGGCACGGCGCTGGCAGCGATCCCGGTGGGCGTGGGCGGCGCTATCTACCTGGCCGAATACGCCCGCGACACCTGGCTCACCCGCGCCATCCGCCTGGCGATCATCAACCTGGCGGGCATCCCCTCGGTGGTGTATGGCCTGTTCGGCCTGGGGTTGTTCGTCCTCTTTTTGCAGTTCGGCACCTCCATTGTCGCTGGGTCACTGACCCTGGCGATAATGACTCTCCCCATCATCATCAGCGCCGCCGAGGAGGCGTTGCGGGCCGTGCCAACCGAGTTCCGCACCGTCAACGCCAGCCTGGGTGGCAGCCGCTGGCAGGCTATCCGCTACATTGTGTTGCCGCAAGCACTGCCCGGCATCATCACCGGCGTCCTTCTGGGGCTGTTGCGCGCCGCTGGTGAGACGGCCCCCATCCTGTTCACCGTCGCTGCCTTCTTCCTGCCCCGCCTGCCCCACTCCCCTCTCGACCAGACGATGGCCCTGCCTTACCATCTCTATGTCATCAGCACCCAGGTGCCGGGCATGCCCATCGGGATACAATACGGCACGGCGTTGGTGCTGCTTGCACTCGTCCTCTCGATGAACCTGGTGGCGACGCTGATCCGTAGCTATTTTCGCCGGAGGAGACAGTGGTGATGCCGGGAGAGCAGCCCAAGGTGCGCATCGAGAATGTGAGCTATGCCTATAGCTCCGGGCAAGCTTTGCGCAATGTGACCCTGGACATCCTGCCGCACAGCGTCACCGCCGTCTTTGGCCCGGCGGGCGGGGGCAAGACGACGCTGCTGCGGCTCATCAACCGGCTGAACGACTTTATCGCGGGGACGCAGATGTCGGGACGGATTCTGCTGGACGGGGTGGACATTTACGCCCCCAGCACCAACGTCACCCTGCTGCGGCGACGAGTGGGCATGGTCTTTGCTCTGCCCCTCCCCCTGCCCGGCACCATCCGCGAGAACGTGCTCTACGGTCCCCGCCTGGCTGGCATACGCGACCGCACCTGGTTGGAGCAGGCGCTCGTCCGCAGCCTCACCCAAGCTGCCCTGTGGGACGAGGTCAAGGACCGTATTGACGAGCCGGCCAACACCCTCTCCGGCGGGCAGCAACAACGGCTCTGCATCGCCCGCAGCCTGGCCCTGGAACCAGAGGTCCTCCTGCTCGACGAGCCGACCTCCGGCCTCGACCCCATCTCCACCGGCAAGGTCGAGGCTTCGCTGCTGGAATTGAAGAAAGAGTACACCATCGTCATCGTCCCGCACAGCGTCCAGCAGGCCGCCCGTGTGGCTGACTATGCTGCCTTTTTCCTGATGGGCGAGCTGGTCGAACACCGCCTGGGGCGGGAGATATTCACCGCCCCCCGCGACCAGCGCACCGAGGATTACGTCACCGGACGCTTTGGATAGGTTGCCCTATGGCCAAGATCGTGGTACGACATCTCTACTTTTACTACGGCGACAACTGCGCTCTCTCTGACATCTCGATGACCATCCGGGAGCGCCAGATCACGGCGCTGATCGGCCCTTCTGGCTGCGGCAAGTCCACCTTCCTGCGCTGCCTCAACCGCATGAACGACACCATCCCCAACACCAGGATGGAAGGCCGGGTCTTGCTCGACGGGCAGGACATTTACAGCCCCGCCACCAATGTGGTGGATCTGCGGCGGCGGGTGGGGATGGTGTTCCAGCGCCCCAACCCCTTTCCCCAATCCGTCTTTGACAACGTCGCTTTTGGCCCGCGCGTGCTCGGCCTGCACCGGGGTAACGACCTTGCCGACATCGTGGAGCAAAGTCTGCGCCGCGCGGCGCTGTGGGATGAGGTGAAGGACAACTTGCGCCAGGATAGTCTGGCTCTCTCTCTGGGGCAGCAGCAACGGCTCTGCATCGCCCGCGCCATCGCCGTCAGGCCGGAGGTCATATTGATGGACGAACCATGCTCCGCTCTCGACCCCATCGCCACGTTAGAGATCGAAGAGTTGATGCAGCAGCTCAAGGAGAGATACAGTATCGTCATCGTCACCCACAATATGCAGCAGGCGGCGCGCGTCTCTGAATGGACCGGCTTTTTCTGGCTCGGCGACCTGGTCGAGTTCGACCGCACCGAGGCGATCTTTACCCGCCCCAGTCAGCAGTTGACGGAGGAGTATATCACAGGACGGGCCGGATAGTGGAGGTGAGTTATGACACGAGAAACGTTCGATCTGGAGTTGCAGCGACTGCAAGATGAACTGCTGGCCCTGGGGAGCATGGTCGAGAGTGCCATCACCACGTCGGTGGAGGCGCTCAAACAGCGCGATTTTGAGGCCTCACGCCGCCTTATCGCCGACGACCGGCTGATCAATGAGAAGCGGTTCGCCCTCGAGTCCGATGCCCTCATCCTCATCGCCACCCAGCAGCCGATGGCTGGCGACCTGCGAACTATCGCTGCTGTGCTCGAGATCACCACCGAACTGGAGCGAATGGGCGACTATGCCAAGGGCATTGCCAAGATCAACTTGATGATCGGCGAGCAACCGCTGATCAAGCCCCTCATCGACCTGCCCAAGATGGCGGAAAAAGCGCGGTCGATGTTGCATCAGGCGTTGGATGCCTTTGTGCGGCGCGATGTCGAGTTGGCGCGAACGATTCCGGTCCAGGATGACGAGGTGGATGCTCTCTACAACGCTATCTATCGCGAACTGATGGATTTCATCGTCGCCGACCAGAGCGTGACAGAGCAGGCCAACCACTTGCTCTGGGCGGCGCATAACCTGGAGCGCACAGCAGACCGGGTGACCAACATCTGCGAGCGCGTCCTCTTTACCGTCACCGGCGAGATGGTGGAACTGAACTCGGCGGAAGGGCGGCGCCGGACCCCCGAGTCCATCGCGTGACCGGCTCCGCTGTCTGGGGAATCGCAGCGTGAACCACCACCAGTTCTCCGACCGGTTCCGCGCCCAGGCCCGCCGCCTGGGGTTCGACCTGGTGGGAATCTCCCCCGCCACCCCTCCTGCCACGCACCTGCAGGCGTACCGGGACTGGCTGGCGCGGGGCGACCACGGGGAGATGGGATATATGGCCCGCTCCGACCGGGTCGCACGGCGGGAGGACCCCTCCCTCATCTTGCCCGGCGCTCGCGCGGTGATCTGCGTGGCGGTCAACTACTATCCCGGCCCGCCCCCTCCGCCCCCCGACGACCTTCCCCGCGGCCGCATCTCCGCCTATGCCTGGGGGACCGACTATCACGACTGGATGCTGCCCCGCCTGGAGGAACTGGCCGTTTTCGTCCACGCCGAGACCGGAGCGGCCTACCGCGCCTACGTCGATACCGGGCCGGTGCTGGAGCGGGCCTTTGCTGCCCAGGCGGGACTGGGTTTCATTGGCAAGAACAGTTGCCTGATCCACCCCCGGCTGGGTTCCTGGCTCTTTCTCGGTGTGCTGCTGGTGGATGTGGACCTGCCACCTATGGCGATGCCATCGTTCCCTAGCTGCGGTACCTGCACGCGCTGTTTGGATGCTTGCCCCACGGGAGCGTTGGTGGCCCCTTACCACCTCGACGGACGCCGTTGCATCTCCTACCTCACCATTGAGCACAGGGGACCTATTCCCCTCCCCTTGCGCCCTCTGATGGGCAACTGGATCTATGGCTGCGACCTCTGTCAGGAGGTCTGCCCCTGGCAGAGGTTCGCCCGCCCCACCGCCGTCGCCGCCTTTCGTCCCCCCTCGCTAGATGACGCCGCACCGTCGCTGCTCGACCTTCTGGCGCTGGACGAGGCTGGATTCCAGCGCCGCTTTCAGGACACGCCGCTGCTGCGCGTCGGGCGGGAGCGGCTGCTGCGCAACGTCGCCGTGGCGCTGGGCAACCTTGGCGACCCCCATGCCGTGGAACCCCTGACCGCGGCGCTGCATGACCCCGCGCCGCTGCTGCGCAGTCACGCCGCCTGGGCGCTGGAACAAATCGAGAGATAGGATGCCAATGAGGGAACGACATATTCGCCCTATCGCTATCTGCATCGTTGAGGATCGAGGACGACTGCTGGTATTCGCCGGTCACGATACCGTCACCGGGGAGCAGTTCTACCGCCCCCTGGGGGGCGGCATCGAGTTTGGCGAGACGGGGGTGCAGTGCGTCGTCCGCGAGATGCGCGAAGAGATCGGGGCCGAGCTGACACAAATCCGCTACCTGGGCCTGATTGAGAATATCTTTACCTGTGATGGCGTCGAGGGGCACGAGATCGTGCTGGTCTACCGCGCCGACCTGGTCCGGCTGGAGCAGTACCGCCAGGAACCAATACGGGTCGACGAGAACGGCGAGACGATATGGGCCTGGTGGGTGCCGCTCGCCGATTTCCGGAACGGCCAAAAACTCCTGGTGCCGCCTGAGCTGTTGGACTTGATGGGTGAATGAATGAGGCGTGGTAGGGGCATCTGCTGTGTGTGCGCCCACTCTTGACGTCCGGAGCGATTGCGGTAGTATAGGGCCAAAGGCGGGAGAAGGAGGCGGAATGGATCAACTGGAATGGATTCGCGGGCTGGTTATAGATGCCGAGACCAAGATACTCCTCGTCGTGATGGACGGCCTCGGCGGACTGCCGCTGACCCCCGGTGGCCCCACGGAACTGGAGGCCGCCCACACGCCCAACCTGGACGCGCTGGCGGCAGGTTCGATCTGTGGTATGAGCACTCCCATCGCGCCGGGCATCACCCCCGGCAGCGGGCCTGGTCACCTGGCGCTCTTTGGTTATGACCCGCTGCGCTACGAGATCGGGCGCGGCGTGCTGGAGGCACTGGGCATCGGTTTCGACCTGCAGCCGCAGGATGTCGCCGCGCGGGGGAATTTTTGCTCCCTGGACCCCGAGAGTGGGGTGATCACCGACCGGCGTGCCGGTCGCATCCCCACCGCGATCGGGGCGCGGCTGTGCGAAAAGCTGCGCGCTATTCAACTGCCCGGCGTCGAGACCTTTGTTGAGCCGGTGAAGGAATATCGCTTTGCCCTGGTTCTGCGCGGGGAGGGGCTGGAGGACGGTCTCACCGAGACCGACCCCCAGCAGGTAGGGGTGCCACCCCTGCCTGTGGAGCCCACCCGGCCCGAGGCCGCCCCCACAGCCGACCTGCTCAACAAGTGGTTAGCCGAGGCCCGCCAACTCCTGGCTGACGAGTACCCGGCCAACGGCTGCAATCTGCGCGGGATCGCCAAGGACCCCGGCCTGCCCAAGATGGAGGAACTCTATGGCCTGCGCTGCGGGGCCATCGCCACCTATCCCATGTATCGCGGCGTGGCCAAACTGGCCGGGATGACGGTCCTCCCCACCGGTGAGAGCATTGAGGACGAGGTGGCAACGCTCAAAGCACATTGGAAAGATTATGACTTTATCTTTTTCCACGTCAAAAAGACCGACAGCGCGGGGGAGGACGGGGACTTTGCGCGTAAGGCGGAGGTGATCGAACACTTTGACCGGCTGCTGCCCGAGATATTGGCCCTGCAGCCGGACGTGGTCATCATCACCGGTGACCACTCCACCCCTGCCCGTTGGAAAGCCCACTCCTGGCACGAGCTGCCGCTTCTCCTCTGGTCACGGTACATCCGGCCGGATGGGGTGACTGCCTTTGGCGAGCGGCCCTGTATGCAGGGCGGGTTGGGCCACATTCACCACACCGACCTGATCAGGCTGGCGATGGCCAACGCGGGGCGACTGGTCAAGTTTGGGGCGTGAGCGGGCGATTGGTCAGCTTGGACCACAGGAGGGCGATGCCGCCGACGGCGACCGCCTGCGCCACTAGCAGCCCGACGATGACCCCGCCTACATCTTGCCAGAAGCGGACGGGGTAGAGGCGGATGAGGGTGTCGGAGTAGGGAAAGGTCCAGGTGCCAGGCGGGAAAAAGAGCTCGTGGAAGCCGGTGAAAAAGACATCCCACTGGGTCAGCATCAGTGCGCCCACCCCTGCCAGAAGCCCCAGTGTGAGCAGGCTTCCGCCCAAGAGCGCCACCGGTGCGCGGGCGCGCCAGCGCGCTCGCGCCGTCAGGATAGCCACCCCACCGACCACGGCCAACCCTGCCGCCACCCCCGCCCCCAGCAGCCGCCAGAGAACCCGCTTTACATCCACCATATGTTGCAGTTCCGCCTGATTAAAGGCCGGTTCCCCTCCGATTTCCAACTCCCCCAGCAGGTCTATCCTCGCCCCCGTCACCAAATAGTCCACACAGACCTCGGCCAGCCTGGTTCGCTCCGCCGTGGTGAGGCCGTAGGGGTCGGGGGGAAAGTCGGCTTTGCTGTATTCCCAGCGGACCAGCCAATGGCCGGTGGTGATGCGCAGGCTGGTGGTCAGGAGTGCCAGCGGCAGGGCCAACACGATCAGCGCGTGTACAAAACGGGGCCAGAAACGATGCATCTTTATCTCCTCAGCACATAGTTGAGCACGATCTCGTGGGTCAGCATCTCCACTGGCGCTCGGTCGTCAGTGAGGACCAGGGTGCTGGGCGCGACTGGTCGCAAGGTAGCCCAGGCCTCGCTGGCGATCTGCTGTAGCAGTGGGTCCTCCATCAGCGCCCGGTTCGCCAACAGGTTCTCCGCCGTCGTCGGTCGCACCGTCGCCACGACGATGGTGTTGAACGAGGCAGGCACATCCATCGCGTGGACCGAGGCAAAGACCTCGCCCAGCGTGGCAGCGATGACCTCCACCAGCCGGTCGTCCCCGGGCGTGCGGCCCACGTTGACCACGACCACCCCGTCCTCCGTCAGGTGGTCCCGCACTGCCTGGAAGAACTCGACCGTAGTCAGATGCCAGGGAATATAGGGCAGCCGGTAGGCGTCGATGCCAACGACGGTGTAGGTGTGGTCGGAACGGGCCAGGAACGCGCGCCCATCGGCGACGATGACGTTCAGGTTTGCCTCGTTCATCGCAAAGAACTCGCGTCCCACGCGGACGATCTCGGGGTCGATCTCGACACCGTCGATGGGAATGGGGCCAAAGAAAGCGGTATACTCCTTGGGAATAGTCCCTGCTGCCAGGCCGATCATCGCCAGCGACCGCACCTGGTCGGAGGTAAAGGGCGGTGGGTTGAAGAAGGGGGCGATGAGGTAATAGTCCCAGGTACCGCCGACCCGCCGCTGACCGGGTGCATAGACGGAATGGATGCCCTGCCCCTCGTTTAGGTAGAGATAGCGCCATCCGTCCTGTTCCACCACCTGGATATAGTTGTAGGCAGACTCGGTTTCATAGATGGCGGAACCCTGCGGCTTGATCGGCTGACCGCGGAGGGTGAGGGCGAGGAGGAGCACCAGAAGCACCATCCAGAGGTTGAGGAGCGCCCGGCGCATCGCTGTGCGGGCCAGGCCCACCAGCGCCACCGTCAGCAGGAGCAGCGAGAGAACGACAAAGGTGTCGCGTGTGCCCACGGTGGGAATGAGCACAAAGACCGGCAGCAGCGTCCCCAGCAGGCTCCCGGCGGTGGAGACGGCGTAGGCCCGTCCAGCCACGTCGCCCGCCTGCTCCACCTGCTCCAGCAGCAGGCGGATGACAAAGGGAGAGACGCAACCCATGATGGTCACCGGCGCGGAAAAGAGCAGCAGCACTGCCAGGAACGGGCCGACCAGCAGGGCGACGTTATAGTCGGCAAAGCCGTGCGCGGCGAGGATCAGGACCGGTCGGGCGACAAAGGGCACGATCCCCACCAGCAGCCCGGCCCAGGCGACCAGGGTATAGAGTGTCGCGGGGTAGGGGGAGCGGTCAGCCCAGCGTCCGCCGATGAAATATCCGGCTGTCAGGTAGAGGAGTATCAATCCGATGATGGCGGCCCAGACGGGATGGGAATCGCCAAAGTAGGGAGCCAGCAACCGCGAAGCGGAAAGCTCCACTCCCAGCGAGACCACCCCACTGACAAAGGCGGTGATATAGAGATAGATTCGCTCTTGGCGGCGCATAGCCCCGATTATAGCCACTTTTGAGCGGATGGCGAATGGGGGTGCATTTCACTTTTGGGGGCGAAACAGTCCGTAGGTCGCGGTCCCCAATCGTAGCGTAGGGATTCGTGCCCGTGGACGGCCACAAGGGCCTATGCTACGGGCACGAACCGGCTAAAGCCTATATTCCCTAGTGACGTCGCGCTCCCAGTGCGACCTCCAAGCTACGGACTCGACGCCTCTCCGTCTCCCCTGCCGGGCAACCTGCCCCAAGCTGGAATGTGCCCGCTTCGAGCGCCGGGCGGACCGGCGCCAGCACCGCTCTTTGCACAAGTTTGCTCCCCGAGTGAAATGCCCCCTGCCCTCCTTGTCCCTTTCTCTCCTCGTGTGTTATAATGGCGTGGGAGGTCCACCGTGGAAGTGATCCTCACCCACGAGAACGCCGACTTCGACGCCATCGCGTCGCTGCTAGGGGCACACAAGCTCTTCCCCGAGGCGACGCCGGTCCTGCCGCGCCGCGTCAACCGCAATTGCAGTGCTTTTATCGCCCTCTATGGCGCGGAGCTTCCCTTTGTCGAGCCCGATGACCTGGGCCGCGTCCGTATCCAGCGGGCGATCCTGGTCGATACCCAGGGGCTGACGACCCTCAGGGGGATGGGGCGGAACATCAAGGTCTATATCATCGACCATCACGAGCCGGACCGGGAGTTGCGCCCAGGGTGGACCTTTGACGGCGAGCCGATGGGGGCGACGACAACGCTGCTGGTGGAGCGAATCGCTAACCGTGGCATTTCCCTCAACCGCGTCGAGGGGACATTGCTCCTGTTGGGTATCTATGAGGACACGGGCAGCCTCGCCTACACCACCACCACCGCGCGTGACTTGCGGGCTGCCGCCTGGCTGATGAACCACGGGGCCGACCTCGAAGTCGCCAACGATTTCCTCCACCCCCCCCTTTCTCCCGGGCAGCGGGAACTCTACGAGCAACTGCTGCAAGCAGCCGTCACCCACGAGGTGGGCGGTCACTCGGTCATCGTCGCCGTGGGGCAGGCCGGCGATTACGACGAGGAGATCTCTACCCTGGCCCACAAGCTGCGGGACCTGCTGGAACCTTCGGCTCTCTTTGTCCTGGTAGCGCTGAACGACCACGTCCAGCTGGTCGCCCGCTCCACCACCGATGATATCGACGTCTCTGCCGTCGCCCGGCACTTTGGCGGCGGCGGGCACGCCCGCGCCGCTGCCGCCCTCGTCCGCCACCGCACCCTGGAGTCTGTCCAGAGTGAACTGCTGGGCTTGCTGCCGGGTACCGTCCGCCCTGCTGTCACTGTGCGCCAGATCATGTCCCGTGGTGTGCAGGTCCTCTCGCCCGACACTCTCGTCGCAGAGGCTGGCGACCGGATGCAGCGGACCGGACACGAGGGCTACCCGGTGGTGGAGGGCAACCAGGTGATCGGCCTCCTCACCCGTCGAGATGTGGACCATGCCCTCCGTTTCGATATGGCCTCCTTCCCCGTCCGTCAGGTGATGGAGCCGGGCAGCGTCGTCGTGGCTCCCGATGATTCTGTGGAAAAGCTGCAACGGCTGATGATGGACACCGGTTGGGGGCAGGTGCCTGTGGTGCAGGAGGGCCGGGTCATCGGCGTGGTCACCCGAACCGACCTGGTCCGACTGTGGGGAGGCGCGAGCCGCCAGCCCCGACCGGGACGCATTGAGCCACTGCTGCACGATGCCCTCTCCCCTCGGACTCTTGCCCTCGTCCGCACCATCGCCGCCACGGCCCACGAGATGGGGTACAGCCTCTACTTTGTCGGTGGTCTGGTGCGGGACTTGTTGCTGGGCGCTCCTATCGTGGATGTGGACCTGGTGGTGGAGGGGAATGCCATCGAGCTGGCCCGTCGCCTGGCGCAGACGCTGGGCGGACGGGTGGTGGCGCACAGCCGCTTTGGCACTGCCAAGTGGCTGCTCGACCCTGTGGTCTGGCGGCAGGTGAGTGATGATCCTGGTCCCGCCGAACGCGGGATCGCGGCGGTCGATTTCGCCACCGCCCGCACCGAGTTCTACTCCCAGCCCACTGTTCTGCCGGAGGTGGCCCGCAGCTCCATCCGTCAGGACCTCCACCGGCGGGATTTTACCATCAACACGCTGGCGATCCGGCTCGACCCGCCCCACTGGGGTGAACTGCTCGACTTTTACGGCGGCGAGGCTGACCTGCGCGCTGGCGTTATCCGGGTTCTGCACAGCCTTAGCTTTGTGGATGACCCCACCCGCATTCTTCGTGCGGCCCGTTTAGAGGCCCGTCTGGGCTTCAAGTTGGACGCGCGCAGCGAGGGCCTGATCGGTGACGCGCTGCCGCTCCTCGACCGGACCAGCCCAGACCGCATCCGTCACGAGCTGGAGCAGATATTGGACGAGGCGGAGCCGGAGCGGGCCCTCTGTCGCTTGGACGAACTGGGAGTCCTGCGCCAGCTCCACCCCGACCTGCGTTGTGACCGCTGGCTGTCTTCTCGCTTCCGGGCGGTGCGGGAGACGCTCGACCTCGCCCTGTGGGAGCTGGAGCCGGAGGAGCTTCGCTTTGTCTACCTGGCGTTGTTGCTATATCGGCTGGAATCCGAGTCGTTGGAGGCAGTGCTGCAGCGGCTTCGAGTCCCCCGCACCGATGCCGATGACTTGATGTTGTTGCCGGAGCTGCGCCGCGTCCTGCGGCGGACCGGGCTGGTGCGTCGGCCCAGCCGCATCTACCAGGCGTTGCAGTATTACCGGCCCCGCCTTCTCGCCGCCGGCTGGGCCGCCAGCGACCGGGCGACGACGCGGGCCAAACTGGAGGCGTTCCAGACTCAGTACCGGCACGTCCGCACCACGCTGACGGGCGATGACCTGAAGGCAATGGGCCTCAAGCCCGGACCGGCCTTTGGTCGCCTGCTGGGTGCGCTGCGGGATGCGCGGTTGGATGGGCAGGTGAGTACCAGGGAGGAGGAAGAGGCGCTCCTGCAGCGACTGTTGCGGTCGCTGGGGGAGGAATAGCGGCGCGGCCTGGCCTGTAATTACGTGAAAGGATAACGGCAGACAAGATGGGAGACATTCAGAGCAAGGTTGTCCGCGGGCAATCGCGGATGGTCGAGGGGCAAATGCTGGTACCAGTCGTGCGGCGCACCGTCGGCGTGACCCGCAAGGCTGTCGTCGGAAGCAACAGCGTCAGCGCCCAGGGCGGCGGCTTTGTCTGCCTGCACCCCGTGGGGGTGGTGGTGGAACGGGAGGGCGAGGAGACCATCCTCCCTATCCCCGACAGGACGCGCCAGACCCTGTTGGGGATGCTGGTCGCGGCGATCGTCGTGCCGCTGCTGCTCAGCCTGGGGGTATGGATGGGGAGGAAGAAAACGGGTGGGAAGGAGAAATAGTATGGAGAGTATGGAGGAGAGAGTTCAGGGGCTTTTCGACACGTTGGAGGAGCTGCGGCAGAATGCCAGAGTCGATGCCGCTTTCGGCGATCCGGT
This sequence comes from Anaerolineae bacterium, assembly GCA_029932895.1. Classification (GTDB taxonomy): domain Bacteria; phylum Chloroflexota; class Anaerolineae; order B4-G1; family DUEL01; genus JAOZPF01. The sequence continues at coordinate 12,149 of JAOZPF010000063.1, forward strand.
GGTCGCGGAGGGCCGGACTCTGATTCCAGTGGCCCAGGTGGCATATGGGTTCGGGCTGGGCTTTGGCTCCGGTTCCCGTGGCGAGGAGGCGGAGCAGGGCAAGGGCGAGGGAGGGGGAGGCGGCGTGCAGACCCGCCCATTGGGCGTGATCGAGGTCACCCCAGAGGGCGTCCACGTCGAGCCGGTGGTCGATGAGCAAAAGATCGCCCTGGCGGGGGTCCTGCTGGTCGCCTGGGTTGTCGCCTGGGTCGCTGGCGCTCTCGTCCTTATTTTCAGGCCCAGGGGCGGATAGCTACCCGCTGGAGCCGATGGCGGAACCTGCGGGCGATGTCGGGCGGACGGACGTGCGTGCCGTG
>JAOZPF010000300.1 GCA_029932895.1 Anaerolineae bacterium
CGATGTCGACCGGGCGCTGGAGGTCATTCTGGCCCGCAACCCGCTTCCGGGAGTGACCGGCTATGTCTGCACCCACCTCTGCCAGGAGCGGTGCACGCGGAACAATTATGACCAGCCGGTTGCCATTCGCGCCCTGAAGCGGTTTGCCGCGGAAAAGGGACGGGTGTCGTTCAGGCCGGCGACCGACACCGGATACCGGGTGGCGATCATTGGCAGCGGACCGTCTGGGCTGGCGGCGGCTTTCTTCCTGGCCCTCAACGGCGTCAAACCGACGATCTATGAGCAGCGGGACAAGCCGGGGGGAATGCTCTCTATCGCTCCGGTCTTTCGCCTCCCAGAATCGGTCGTCCAGGATGACATCGGGCGGATCGAACAACTGGGGGTCGATATCCGGCTCTCCCATCCCGTCACCGTGCCGCCGGAAACGTTGCTGGAGGAGGGGTTTGACGCTGTCTATATCGGTTCCGGCACCCAGGGGAGCGGCCGGCTGGGGATCGAGGGGGAGGATGGGACGGGGGTCCACCAGGCCCTCGACCTGTTGGAACGGGTTGGGCGGGGCGAACGGCCCGACCTGGGCCGCCGGGTGCTGGTGATTGGTGGAGGAAACACGGCGATGGATGCCGCCCGCACCGCCAGGCGGCTCACCGGCGGTCAGGTGACCGTTGTCTATCGTCGCACGCAAAGCGAGATGCCGGCCTCGGAGGAGGAGGTCGAGGCTCTCTTCGACGAGGGGATTGGCCTGGAGGAACTGGCCTCGCCGCAGCGCGTTCTTCTGGAAGACGGTCGTGTTGTGGGCCTGGAGTGCGTGCGGAACGTGTTGGGCGAGCCGGGACCTGATGGGCGACGTCGGCCCACCCCCGTGGCGGGAAGTGCGTTCCAGCTCCCTGCTGACGCCGTGATCGTCGCCATCGGTCAGCGGGCCGAGGTCGGTTTCCTGGAGGGGAGCACTGTCTCCCGGCGGCGTGATGGCACCATCGTCGTCGACCCCGCGACCGGGGCGGCTGGCGTGGAACGGGTCTATGCGGGCGGGGACGTTGTGCGTGGCCCGGCGATCATCATTGAGGCCTGCGCCGACGGGCGGCGAGCGGCGGAATCGATCTGTCGTCAGTTGGGCGTGCCCTTTGCCCTGCCCGCTGTCCAGTTCCCCACCCTGTCCGAGGAAGAGATCGTGCGCGTCAAGCGAAACCGGGCCAGGAGAGCGGCGCAGCAGCGGGAATCGCTGCTTGAGCCGGCGCAGCGGCTGGGGTTCAACCTGGTCGTGCAGACGCTGACGGAGGATGCTGCCCGCACCGAGGCGAACCGCTGTCTCCAATGCTCCAGTTTTTGCGACAAGTGCGTCGAGGTCTGCCCCAACCGGGCTAACTATACCGTCACTGTCACTCCCGTCAGCCTGACGCTACCGCGGCTCTCCTGCCGTGGAACCGCGCTGACGGTGGTCGGTGGAGATCCTTTCCGCGTCGCGCAACCCCGGCAGATCATCCACGTCGATGACCTCTGCAATAGCTGTGGCAACTGCGCCACCTTCTGCGTCCATCAGGGCAAGCCCTACCTGGACAAGCCGCGGCTCTTTTTGCGACGGGACGACTTTGAGCGGGAGGAAGAGAACGCCTTCTACGTCGAGCGGGAGGGGGAGCGGTGGACGATCTGGCGGCGGGAGGAAGGGCGGACATCATCCCTCGTGGTGGCGGACGGGGAGATGGTGTTCGAGGACGAGTGGCTGCGCGTGCGTCTCTCTGCCGAGTGGCGGGTACGGGAGATGGTGTTGAAAGAGCCGTTCGCGGGAGAGCACTCGTTGCTCAGCGCCGCAGAGATGGCTGTGGTCCTGGAGGGGATTGTGACCAGTATGCCCTTCCTGCCGCTGGAGCACGGGGAGCTATAGGCATGGACAAACAGCGCAGTTCCCGGATGTGCTTTGTCTGCGGGCGACAGAACCCGGTTGGCCTGAAACTGGATTTCTATGAGGATCGCGAGAGCGGGCAGGTGCGAGCCGAGTTCGTCGTGCCCGACGTTTACCAGGGGTATCCGGGCGTCGTCCACGGCGGCGTCATCGCCGCGGTGCTGGACGAGCTCTCTGGACGGGCGGTGATGATCGATGGGTCGGAGGAGGACCTGATGGCGACGTTGCGTCTCACCGTCCGTTACCACCGCCCGACCCCCACCGAGACCCCGCTGGTCGGGGTGGGGTGGGTGGAGAGAGGAGGCCGCCGGAGGGCGCGGGTGGCTGGCGAGATCCGTCTGCCCGATGGCACAGTCACCGCCAGTTGTGAATCCCTGCTGGTGGAGGTGCCCGCATCGTTCAAAGAGAACTGGGAAGAGGAAAAGGCGTATTGGAAAGTGTACGAGTAGGACGAACGCTTGTCCTATCTGCTGGGGAGGAGAGATGATTGGAAATATCAAGACCATCCATCGCCCTACTAGTCTGCAGGAGGCGGTGCAATTGGTGCGGCGGGAGCGGGCTGCGGTGCTGGGAGGGGGTACGCACCTGCTCGCCGGCAGCGTCCCCGCCGCCGAATCGCTGGTCAGCCTGGCAGGGTTGGGGCTGACGTACGTGGAGGCCGACCTGGAGCGGGTGCGGGTGGGGGCGCTGACGACCCTACAGCAGTTGACCGAGAGCCAGGAGATGGACGATCTGACGCAGGGATTGGCCGCTCCGGCGGCCCGGCTGGTGGCGGCGCGGAACCTGCGCGGGCAGGCTACGGTGGGAGGGATGGTGGCGGTGGGCGACCCTGAGAACCCACTGCTGGTTCTGTTGCTGGCCCTGGGAGCCTCGCTGTTGGTGTACGCTCCGGAGGAGCGGACGGTGTCGCTTGACTCGTTCCTCAGCTACCGAGAGCAGGTGTTGGGCGAGGGGGGGATCATCGCCGAGCTGATATTGCCGCGGACGTTCGGCGCGACTGGGGTCGGTATGGCCCATGTGGGCCGCACGCCACGGGACCGGCCCATTGTCTGTGCGGCGGCTTTTGTCGCTTTGGAGGAGAACCGCTGCCGGGAGGTCCGGCGGGCGGTGGGTGGTGTGGCGGAACGGCCTGTGAGCGCGCCGCGGGCAGCTCAACAGTTGCTGGGGCAGGAGCCGACGGCAGAGCGGTTGGCGGCGGCGGCCGAGGTCACGGCCGAGGGATTGACGCCGGAAGGTGATTTCCGGGCCAGCGGCGAGTACCGGCGAGAGATGTCCATCGTGCTGGCACGACGCGCTCTGACCCAGGCCGTCCGCCGGACTGGAGCTTGAGGCAATGTCCTCTGCCAACTATCACCTGGACTGGTACACGCCGCTGACCGGCACC
>JAOZPF010000064.1:0-4816 GCA_029932895.1 Anaerolineae bacterium
AGGACGCCGTCTTTTTCGATAACCCGGACCTGCCGGAGACGCGCTCCGAGATGGCACTGCCGTTGAAAGTCGGCGACCAGATCATCGGCGCTCTGGATGTTCAGAGTACCGAGGAGGCGGCTTTCTCCGAAGATGATGTAGCTGTGCTTGGCACCCTGGCTGACCAGGTGGCTATCGCCATCCATAATGCCCGCCTCGTCGCCCAGACCCAACGGGCGCTGAACGAACTGGAGGCGACCCAGCGTCGCTATGTCCGCGAGCAGTGGAGCAAGGTCGAGGGCAAGGAGGGGCCGCTGCTGGTCGAGTACAGCCACTCGCGGGTGACATCGTCGGCCCAGGCGCTTGCGCCAGAGATGGACCTGGCGGCTAGGAAGGGCGAGCCTGTCCTCCTCTCCGCTCCTGGTGACGGCGGCGGGCATGATGGTGCTGCGGCTGGATCGGCTATGGCGGTGCCGATCAAGCTGCGCGATGAGGTCATCGGCGTGATCAGCCTGCAAGAGACCAGAGAGGCGCGGCGTTGGACCGAGGATGACGTCGCTCTGGTACAGACGATCACCGACCAGATGGGGCTGGCGATGGAGAATGTGCGGTTGTTCGAGCAGGCTCGCACCCGCGCCGAGGAACTGGCGGTGTTGAACGAATTGAGCCAGGCCCTCGCCGCCACGCTCAGCGTGGACGAGATCGTTGAACTGGCCTACCAGGGGGCTTCGCGCCTGGTGGATACCTCCAACTTTTACATTGCCCTCTACGATCCGGAGCGCGGCATGATTCACGTTCCCCTCAATATCACAGTGCTGGAGGACGACAGACACCACATAGAACTGCCCGCCGACCGCGGTCTGACCGGCTATGTCATCCGCACCCACCAGCCGGTGCTGATCGAAGGCGATTTGGATCGGTTCGCGGCCGAGACCGGGGTTGAGGTGGTGGGAGAGCTGCCCCGCTCCTGGTTGGGCGTGCCGATGATGCTTGGCGACCAAGTGTTGGGGGTTATAGCGGTCCAGAGCTATGACGATCCTGCTGCCTATGACGAGCACGCGCGCGATCTTCTGACCGCCGTGGCTGGGCAGACGGCTATTGCGTTGCAGAACGCCCAGTTGTTCGAACAGGCCCGTACCCGCGCCGAGGAACTGGCGGTGTTGAACGAACTGGCCCAGGCCCTCACCACACAGTTTACCGTGGAGGGGGTCCTGGACGAGATCTATCGTGGGGTGTCCCGCCTGTTGGACACGACCAACTTTTACGTCGCCCTCTACGATGCCGAGAAGGACGAGGTCACGTTCGCCATCAATGTCACAGAGGGAGAGTTGCGCCGGCCGCACACCACCCGCCGGGCTGGAGGCGGGCTCACCGAGTACATCATCCGCCACCGGCAGCCGCTGCTTATCGAGGACAACTTGCCTGAACGTCTGGAGGCATTCGGCATCGATCTCGTTGGACGGGTGGCCTTCTCCTGGTTGGGTGTGCCGCTTCTCCTTGGTGAGCGTGTGCTGGGGGTGATGGCGGTCCAGAGCTATGCCGCCCCCTATGCCTTTGACGAGCATGACCTTAGTTTGATGAACGCTATCGCCATCCAGGCAGCCATTGCACTGGAGAGCGCCAACCTGTTCGAGCAGACGCAGGCCGCCCTGGCCGAGACCGAGACGCTCTACAATGCCAGCCGCCGTATTTCGGCCACGTCCGACTTGCAAGAGATCGTGGCTGCCGCTGTGGAAGAGGTCGAGATCGCGGGAATCAATCGGGCCGTGCTGTGGGCCGCAGAGCGAGATACCGCCGGTCAGATCGTCGCGCTCTCCTCCGTAGCCAACTGGTACAGCGGAGAGGGCACTGCTCCCATGCCTATCGGGGCGCGGTTCCCGGTGGAGCAGTTCCCCGCAGTTAACCTGGTACTTGGTCGCTCCTCCATCTTTGTGGAGGATATCGAGCAGGATGAGCGGATTGACGAGACGACAAGGGCGGTTCTCGAGCAGCAGAACGCCCGTGCGTTTGCGTTGTTGCCACTGTGGAGCGGCGAGCGCCAATTGGGAGCCTTGATGCTTGTGGCGGAGGAGCCGCATCGTTTCACCGAGAGCGAGGCCCGGCCCTATGTTTCCCTGGCCGGCCAGATCGCGGTCGCCATTGAGAACCTGCGCCTGCTGGAGGAGACGACGCGCCGCGCCACGCAACTAGAGACCGCTGCCCAGGTCTCTCAGGCTGCCTCATCTATCCTCAATTTGGACGAGCTCTTGCCCCAGGCGGTGGAGTTGATCCGCAGCCGGTTCGATTACTACTATGTAGGCGTCTTTATGGTGGACGAGAGCGGTCAGTGGGCCGTCCTGCGGGCCGGCACTGGCGAGGCGGGGCAGCGGATGCTGATGGCGGGCCACAAGCTTGAGGTGGGCGAGACCTCGATGATCGGCTGGTGCATTGCCCACGGTGAGGGACGCATTGCCTACGATGTGGGCGAGGAGGCGATCCACTTTGACAATCCCTTCCTGCCCGAGACCCGCTCCGAAATTGCGCTGCCTCTGATCAGCCGCGGTCGAGCCATCGGGGCGATGAGCATCCAGTCCGACCGCCCTACCGCCTTTGCCCAGGAGGACGTCACCGTCCTGCAGACGATGGCGGACCAGTTGGCCAATGCCATTGAGAACGCTCGCCTCTTCTCTGTCACCGAACGGGCGCTGACCGAGACGCGGCAGCTTTACGATGCCAGTCGGGCGATCGGCGTCGCCTCCACACCCGCCGAGGCGCGCCAAGCCCTGGTGGACTATGCGGCGAGCACAGGCGTGGACCTGGTCCGGGTCCTCACGCTGGAGACCGACGAGGAGGGCAAGCCGTCGCACGTCGTCATGGCCGAGGGCTGGACGGTGGACGGTCGCCCGACACAGCCCTTTGGCACCCGCATTCCTGTGGAGAGCTTTCCCCTGGCGGGCCTTATGACGGAGCGGTTCGCCGTCGACAACCTCTACACGGACCCACGGGTGAGCGAGCCGATCAGAATCCTGATGGAGGTTAACGGGTTGCGCTCTTTTGCCGTCGTCCCCATCACCGTCGGGGAGCGGCTGATCGGCGGGCTGATGGTCGGCCACGATCTGCCGACCCACTACTCGGAGGAGATGCTTGGCGGCCTGCAGACCATCGCTGGTCAGGCGGCGATCATCCTTGATAACCTGCGCTTGCTGGTGGAGACGCGCCGCCGGGCGCAGGAGTTGGAGGCAATCAACGAGGTGGGCCGGGCGATCACCTCCGTCCTTGACCTGGACGCGGTGATCCGCCAGATCGTGGATACAACGAAAGAACGGTTCGGCCATTACTTTGTCAGCCTCCTGCTGGTCGAGGGGGAACAACTCGTCTTTCTCGACGGCAGTACCATCGGCAACTCGGACGTCCGGCTGCCACGTGGACGCCTGATCTTTGAACTCAAGGGGACCGGCCTGATTGTCCGGGCGGCGCAGAGCGGCGAACCGGTGTTGGTCAATGAGGTGCTCGAAGACCCCCGCTACCTCACCGTGCCCGAACTGGCCGAGACGCGCTCGGAGTTGGCCATCCCCATCGAGATCAAAGGGGAGGTGATCGGCGTCTTGGACGTGCAGAGCGACCGTCCCTATTCCTACGACTATCCAGACATTTCCCTCCTCCAATCGCTTGCCAGCCAGGCCGGCGCGGCGATCGAGAACGCCCGCCTGTTCCGCGAGAGCCAAGGGGAGGCTATGCGCCGCGCCTTGATCAACGAGGTGCTTCAGGCTGCCTCCACCTCCCTCGACCCTGAAGACCTGCTACGCCAGACCGGGGAGGCTATCTCTAGCCAGTTGGAAATGGTCTGCTCTATCTTGCGCTGGGACCCTGATGACGAGACCCTCGTCCCAGTGGCGATCAACGGACCTAGCGGGGCTTCGGAGATGGTGACTGATCCGCCGGTGTTCACGGCCGAGATGGTTCCCCCAATGTTCCGCGCCATCCAGACGCGACAGCGGCAGGTGTCGATCGATGTGTCGGCACATAGCAGCGGCCCGGCGGCAGAGCTAGCGCGGCGTCTGGATGTTCTGGATGCTGCCTACGCTCCGCTCGAGGCCCGTGGTCGTGTCCTTGGCCTCTTGGTCCTGGCCCGGCAGCGGGGCCACCCGCCGCTGGACGAGGGGGAGCTGGCTTTCGTCGACATCATTGCCGCCAACCTGAGCGTTGCGTTGGAGAACGCCACCCTCTATCAGGATGCGCTGTCGACCGCCGAGCGGCTCTCGGCGCTCAACGCCATCAGCAGTGCCCTCAGCCGCTCGTTGGACCTGGAAGAGATCCTGCACGAGGCGCTGGGTCACACCTTGACGGTCGCCGGCTTCGACGCCGGGCTTATCAGCCTGGTCAATCCCGATGATGGTCAGCTATATGCGATTGTGTACAATGGCATGGATATGACGCCCGAAGAGGAAGAGGAGGCGCGGCAGAGCCCTCTGACAGGCACAATCTGCGACTTTGTCTATCGCTCGGGGCAGCCGATGAGCGTGCGCGATCTGCGGGCTGGTGCCCCTGTGGATGTGCGCGACTTGCTGGAACAGGGGTACCGTTCCTACCTGGGCGTGCCCCTCGTCTCCAAAGGGCAGGCAATGGGTACTATCTGTACCTTCAACCGTGCCGTGGAAACGGTCGAGCCGGGCACTATTGCCCTGTTGGAGGCCATTGGTCGCCAGATCGCCGTGGCGGTCGAGAACGTGCGCCTCTACCAGGAGGCCGTGGCGACGGCAGAACGGTTGACAGAGGTGGATCGCCTCAAGACCCAGTTCTTGGCCAATATGTCCCACGAGCTGCGTACACCGCTCAACTCGATCATCGGCTTCTCGCG
>JAOZPF010000064.1:4826-12428 GCA_029932895.1 Anaerolineae bacterium
AGGCGGCCCGATCACCGAGTTGCAGCAGCAGGACTTGGAGGCCATTCATGCCAGCGGGCAGCACCTGTTGGGGCTGATCAATGACATCCTGGATATTTCCAAGATCGAGGCTGGCAAGATGGAGTTGGCTTTTGAGCCGATCGACTTGCACGAGATCGTGCACGGCGTGATGTCTACGGCTGTCGCTTTCGTCAAGGACAAACCGGTCGAACTGCAACAGGACCTCCCGGAAGGGTTGCCTCAGGTCGTTGGCGACGGCCGCCGCATCCGGCAGGTGTTGCTCAACCTGATCTCGAACTCGGGCAAGTTTACCGACGAGGGGTATATCCGTGTCAGCGCTGAGTATGATGACGAGGTCGTCACGATGTCCGTCTCCGATAGCGGCATCGGCATCCCCGAGGAGAAGCTGGCGACGATCTTTGAGGCCTTTACTCAGGCCGATGCCTCTCCGTCGCGCAGGTATGGCGGCACCGGCCTGGGGCTGACCATCAGCAAACAGTTGGTCGAGCTGCACGGCGGCGAGATGTGGATCGAAACCGAATTGGGCGTCGGGTCCACCTTCTACTTTACCCTGCCCATCAAAGGCCCCAAGCCTCAAGAGGAGGAAGCGCCGCCAGAGGAGGAGATCGCCCCGAGCGGAGAGGGGAGGGGACGGGTGATCCTCTGTGTGGAGGATGATGAGGGCGTGGTCACTCTCTTCCGTCGTTACCTCCAGAAGCAGGGGTACCGGGTGGTCGGGCTGACCGACCCCACGCACGTTCTGGAAGAGGTGAAGCGGGTCCGGCCCTACGCTATCACCCTGGATGTGATGATGCCGGGCAAGGACGGCTGGACGGTCATTCAGGAGCTAAAAGCCGACCCCGAGACCAGGGATGTGCCGGTGATTATGTGCTCCATCGTGGCCGAGAAGGGGCGCGGGTTGAGCCTGGGGGCAGCCGATTACCTGGTCAAGCCGATCCTGGAGCAGGACCTGTTGCGGGCGCTGGACCGGCTGGACCGGGAGGAGGGGCTGCACCGGGTGCTGGTGGTGGATGATCAGGAGAACGACCGGGCCCTCCTGCGGCGGATGATCGAGAGTCAGGAAGGGTATGAGGTGGTGGAGGCAGCCAGCGGTCAGGAGGCCATCGCCCTGGTGGCGGAATCCCATCCTCATATTATCATCCTCGACTTGATGATGCCGGAGGTGGACGGATTTGCCGTGCTGGAGACGGTAAAGGCAAATCCGGTGACGCGCACGATCCCCATCATCGTCGTCACGGCTAAAGAGTTGACGGAGGAGGACCGCCGGATACTAAACAGTCACATCGAGGCGCTCATCCAGAAGGGTGTGTTGAAAGAAGAAGAACTGCTCGAAGATGTGGCGGCAGCCCTGCGCAAGTTGGGCCGTCACTCTCCCCCGGTCGAAGGACTGGGCGAGACGCCGGGAGATACCCAGGAATAGGAGGAGTTGATTATGCTCTCCCACCCCGCTTCGCCGCGCCTCAAGTGTGCCCGCTGTGGCTACGAAGAACCGCTCGGCAAGCCGCTACTCCGCTGCCCTCGTTGCCAGGGGGACTGGCTGGATGTGGTGTACGACTATGAGTACGTGACCAGGACGTGGTCCGAATCACTGCCGCGCCGCCCCTTCAATATGTGGCGGTATTGGGAACTTTTGCCCCTGCGGGATAGCGCTAACCGGGTCACGATGGGCGAAGGAGGGACCCCCCTGCTTCACGCCACGAACCTGGGGATGATGCTGGGATGCCCCCACATCTATGTCAAGGACGAGCGGCAGGGGCCCACTGGCTCCTTCAAGGACCGCCAGGCCTCTCTTTCCCTCTCGGTGATGAAAGAGTTAGAGGTCAACGAGGCGGTGGTGGCCTCTACCGGCAACGTCGCTATCTCATATTCTGCCTATTCCGCCCTGGCGGGGATCAAGATGTGGGCGTTCGTCACCAGCCTGGTGCCCGCGGAAAAAATGCGGGAGGCGGCGATCTATGGCAGCGACGTGGTCAAGGTCACCAGCACCTACGATCAGACCAAAAAAGTGGCGGCCGAGTTCGCCCGGCGGCAGGGGCTTTTCATCGACCGTGGCATCCGTTCTATCGCCGCGCGGGAAAGCATGAAGACAGTCGCCTTTGAGATCGCCGAACAGCTCCCCATCTTTTTGGGGACGGGGAGCACGGACTGGCGAACGCCGGACTGGTATATCCAGGCGGTGAGCGGAGGAATGGGGCCGGTAGGAGTCTGGAAGGGGTATCAGGAGCTGTTAGAGATGGGGCTGGTGGACCGCATGCCTCGTCTGGCCTGCATCCAGGCCGAGGGCTGTGCCCCAATGGTCTGGTCGTTCCAGAAAGGGCTGGAGGAGGCCGAGCCGGTGTTGAACCCCCATACGCGCGTCATCACCGTTGCCACCGGCAGTCCCGGCCCCGCCTATACCTTCCTCTCCAAGGTAGTGCGTGAGCACGGCGGCGCTTTCGAGGCGGTCAGTGATGAAGAGACATTCCGTGCCCTGCACGTGATGGCCAAGCTGGATGGTATCTCGATGGAGCCGGCGGCAGCCTTGGCCTTTGCCGGACTCTTCAAGCTGCTCAACAAAGGGGTCATCCGGCGGGACGAGGTGGTGGTGGTCAACTGTTCAGGGCATACCTTCCCGGTGGAAAAACACCTGCTGGGGGAGGACTGGGCGCGGACGGTGGAGATGCCGGCGGAGCGACCGATTGTCGAGGAGGGACTGCTGGGGACGCTGGAGCAACTGGACCGCAGCGTGAGTCGCATAGCGATTCTGGAGGATGACGTCAAGGCGGCGCGGCTCCTGCGTCGCATCCTCCAAGCGCGGGGAGATTACCAGATCTTTGAGGCTCGCGATGGTCGCGCGGGCCTGGAACTGATCAGGAAGGAGCGGCCGGATCTGGTTCTGCTCGACCTGATGATGCCAGAGGTAGATGGGTTCGGCGTGCTGGAGGCGATGCGGGCCGATGAGGAGCTGGAGGGAATCCCGGTGGTCGTCGTCACTGCACAGGAACTGACCGCCAGCGAGCGAACGCGGCTCAGCGGTCAGATCCGCATGCTGCTGCAAAAGGGAAGTTTCACCGACGAGGATCTGCTGCAGGAGGTGCTGGACGCAATCGAGGGCAAGGAGCATGGGTGAGGAGGAACGCCGGCGCATATTATATGTGGAGGATGATCCCTCCAGCGCGATGCTGGTCCGGCGAGTGCTGGCGGCCGAGGGATTCGATGTCATCGTGGCGACTGATGGAATGGCCGCGCTGGAACTCGCTCAGCGCATAGAGCCGGTTCTCATCCTGATGGACATGAACATCAGTGGCATGGATGGGTACGAGGTCACGACGCGGCTGCGTTCTTTTGAACACCTGCATGGCGTGCCGATTGTGGCGGTCACTGCCGCCGCGCTGCGCGGTGACCGGGAGAGGGCACTGATCGCTGGCTGCTCCGGTTACATCCCCAAACCCATCGACATCGACCGCTTCCCCGGACAGGTGCGCGCCTTCATCGGCGGGCTGCAAGAGGAGATCGGGTCGCCGGAGGAAAAGAGCGAGTATCTGGTCGAGTACAGCCGTCGCCTGGTGGAAAGGCTGGAGGACAAGGTCCGCGAACTGCAGGAGGCACACCAGGACCTGCAGCGGATCGAAAAGATGAAATCGGATTTTGTCATCTTGGCTGGTCACGAACTGCGCACGCCGCTAACGGTCATCTATGGCTATACTCAACTCCTGCTGTCCAATCCTGCTATCCCGGGCGATGACAATGATGTGGGCAGCCCGCGCCATCTGATCTCCCAGGTCGCTGCGGCTACCAAGCGGCTGAACCAGGTGGTGGAAGATATCCTCAACGTCTCCTTGATCGACGCTGACCGGTTGGAGCTCAAGCTGGTGCCGGTCTCGCTGGAATTGTTGGTGCAGAGTGTGGTGAACAATATCACCAGCATGGACCCTGACCGCAGGCTGCATTTCGAGGTCGAGGGGTTTGGGGACCTGCCGCAGGTCAGGATCGATTCACAGCGGTTCTACCAGGCGCTTTGGAATGTGATCAGCAACGCTGTCAAATACACGCCTGATGGAGGAGTGATCCGCGTGACGGGGCAGGTTGTCGAGTACACGGTTCACCTGACCGTGCAGGACACGGGTATCGGCATTGCCCCCGAAGAGCGGGAGCGGATCTTTGACCGTTTCTATGTGTTGGAGGACACGGCGCTGCACTGCAGCAGCAAGACGGCCTTCAAGGGGGGTGGGTTGGGGTTGGGGTTGACCGTGGCGCGGGGGATCATCCACGCGCACGGCGGCAAGATCTGGGTGGATAGTGAAGGCCGGGACGAGGAGCAGTTGCCGGGGAGTATCTTTCACATCCTTCTGCCACTCTCCGAGCCGGCCTCGGAGTAGAGGTTGACCCTGGTGCCCGTTCCTCTGCGCCGGACGTTCCCCAGCAGAATGCCGGTCACCAGCACGGCGCCACCTGCCCATTGCAGCACTGTCAGCCGGTCACCCAGCAACAAAAAGGCCAGCACCAGAGAGACCAGCAGTTCCAGGAGGCTGACCAGCGATGCCTCGATTCCCCCCAAGCTCTTGAGCCCGGCAAACATCAGGATGCGGGAGAGGGCTGTCGTGAGCCCGAGGGCGGCGATCGCTCCCCACCCAGCCAGCGGGATAATCTCCACAGGAGTCGCCTGAACCGCACGTGCCACTCCCACCGTCCCCGCCATAGCTGTGAGGATGTAGAGCGTGGCCGTCCGCGAGGGGACGTCCGCCAGGACCCACTGCCCCAGGACGAGATGCCAGCCGTACGTTGCCGCCGAGGCGACCATCAGCATGACTCCCAGCCAGTTTGGAGTTCCCTGCCCGGTGCCGGTGAGCAGGTAGACCCCCACCATTGCCAGTCCTAGCCGGACCAGTGTGAGCCAGTGAACCGGCTCGCCGGAGGCGGTGAGAAAGAGGACCACCCACAACATGTAGAGCGTGTTGAGAAAGGAGGCGCGCGAGGCGTCCAGGAGGGAGAGGCCGGAGTAGTAGAGCAGGGAGCCGATGCCGTTCACTACGCCCACAGCAATGCATCCGAGCAGCGTGTGCCAGGTGATCCGCATCCACTTGCGCCAGAAGAGGAGATAGCCGCCCCACAGCAGAGAGACTGCCACTAGGGTGCGGATGGCGGCCAGTGTGTAGGGGGTGACGCCGTGAGCGTAGGCCAGCTTGCCCAGGACCGGCGCCCAGCCGAGGAAGAAGCTGGCTAGGATGGTGTTCCGCACTCCCCGCACCCATTCGGGGTCCTTCCACGCGTTTGCTATTTTCTCGCTTGGCAACTTTTTTCCCCTGTGCTACACTGCAACCTATGAATCTGCGTCGCTACCGCGCTGTCTCGCTGATTCTATTTGCCCTGGCCGCGACGGTCTGGCTGGCGGCGACAGTTGCTATCCGTTTCCTTCCTGTTTCCTCTCCCGTTCCTCTTGCCCAGGACTGCGCCCGGGGGGTGGCGGAGCGGCTGGCCCAGGCCGGACTGACGGGGTGGGCAGAGCTCCGGCCTGGTGGAACACTCGCGGTGGAGGTCGTGCCGCCCCGTGGTTGCCCGGATGACCAGGCAGCTCAGTTGTTGTGGGCAGCCTTTGACGCGGCGGCTTCAATGCCGCCTGGGTGTTCCTACCGCCAGGTGGAGGCGACGGTGCTCACGCCTGCCGGGGTCCGCCTGCACGCCCAGGCAGCGGAGGCCGACCTGTCGGCATGGGCTGTTGGCGCGCTGGACGACGCGGACTTGGCTGGGCGTGTCCTTTATTTTCGGGAACCTCCCCTTTCTTTGCCGTGATCTATTGCTGCACTCCTACCATTGTACAATGATTGAGGATAAGGGCAAACGACCAGTCCATGGGGATGCGATTTGGTTTGAGGACAGGCCACTCCTCGCCGAACGTTTTGTCTGTTCCCACGGCGGTCATCAAAGGGCGTTGCACCTCGCCGAGAGGCTTGGCGCATACAACGGCCCCGCACAAATTGCGGGGCCTGGGGGTTCAACCCAGCGGCGGGATTCATCCGCCGCAACCAGGACAAATGTCGTGTGTTGTCATCTGTGTAGGCGCTTCTGGCGAGTGTGCGCCCGGCGTGATGGCGATGTTGGCTGGAGGGGAAGAGAGCATGTGGCGATGGGTGGTTGCACTGGCGACAGGCTATATCCTGGGGTCGGTTCCCGTGGGACTCCTGGTCGTGCGCTGCAAGAAGGGAGTGGACGTGCGGAGGGTTGGCAGTGGGCGCACGGGAGGAACCAATGTGCTGCGCGCGGCAGGCTGGAAGGCAGCCATCCTGACCGGCGTGCTGGACGGGGTGAAGGCGGCGCTGGCGGTGTTCCTGACCCGTTGGCTGGGTGGGTCGGACCTGTTGCAGGCTCTTTCCGGTGTGGCGGCGGTGTTGGGCCATGATTGTTCTCTGTTTCTCCGTTGCCGTGGTGGGGCGGGAACGGCTGCTTCTATTGGCGGGGCGATAGCCCTGTGGCCGCCCAGCGGCCTGATTCTGCTCCCTGTCCTCTTTGGGGTGGCGCTGCCCACCCGCCATGCCTCTCTTGGCTCGATCGCTGTTGCTCTTTTGATCCCCGTTATCTTTGTCGTGCGGGCCGTGCTGGGGGCGGGGCCGTGGGGGCACGTGGCCCACGGCGTGCTCACGGCTGTCTTTACCCTCTGGGCGCTGCGGCCCAATATCGGGCGGCTTGTCCACGGTGAGGAGCGACAGATTGACCTGGAGGCGGGAGCCAAAGAGTAGGGCGCTGTTATAGAACCGGCAGACTGGCAAAACTGGCCGAAACCTCCGTTCTTTCCTGGCTAAAGCCTTCGTTTTTTTTCCGGCTAAAGCCTCCGTTTTTTCCGGCTAAAGCCTCTACTCCAGCCTCTACTCCAGCCTCTACTCCAGCCTCTACTCCAACCTCTACTCCAACCTCCGTTCTAGCCCCCACCTGCGAAATTGCTGTACCTGCCCCAAACAGGGATACGTCCGAGCTGATCATGCCGTTGACGGTTCTGCCAAACAGCGGTAGAATATCCATAGAGAGGACGCAATATCTCCTATGGAGGTTGATATGGAAAGGAAAGTTGGTACTGAGCAGGTTAAACGAGGACTGGCGCAGATGCTCAAGGGCGGCGTGATCATGGACGTCACCACTGCCGAGCAGGCGCGCATCGCTGAGGAGGCTGGGGCATGTGCCGTGATGGCCCTGGAGCGGGTGCCGGCCGACATCCGCGCCCAGGGCGGCGTGGCCCGTATGGCCGACCCGACCAAGATCACCGAGATCATGGAGGCGGTCTCGATCCCGGTGATGGCCAAATGCCGCATCGGCCACTTCGTCGAGGCGCAGATTCTCGAATCGCTGGGAGTGGATTTCATCGACGAGAGCGAAGTGCTCACCCCGGCCGACGAGGAGCACCACATCGACAAATGGGGCTTCAAGACCCCCTTCGTCTGCGGCTGTCGCAATCTGGGCGAGGCGTTGCGACGCATTGGAGAGGGGGCGGCCATGATACGCACCAAGGGCGAGGCCGGCACCGGCAACGTCGTCGAGGCGGTGCGCCACGCCCGGGCCGTGCTGGGCGAGATTCGTCGCTTGACGACGATGGCTCCCGAGGAGATGATGGCC
>JAOZPF010000301.1 GCA_029932895.1 Anaerolineae bacterium
CTAACGTAGTCTGCTCGCGATTCCGTGCCGAAGGCCGCCGCCAGCGCCACCAGGCCCGCCAGCGCCACCGCAACCGCTGGCATCCACGTCGGGGGCCGGTGAAGCCAGTCCCCCGCCAACAGAGTGTCCACCGCGTTGGCCTGGATCTCCACCCCTGGCATCCCGGCCTCCCCGCCGAAAGGAGAGGCATGCCGGTCCTGCTCCAATTGAGTCGTGTATCCCACCAGGACGACGCTATCTCGAAAGGTCGTGGGGTCGAGTTCGCCGGACCACACGTCAATCATCGAGAAGGTGCGGAAAGTCCCCTCCGGCCCGCGGAAATGGATGGGAAGGCTGCCCTCGCCGCCCATGTCCGCCCGGTCCACGTGGATGGGCTCCCCGGCAAAGATGGTAGCGACCACCAGGGGAAAGGCAGGATAGACATTTCCGCCCCAGGGGAACAGCATGGTCATGCGGCGGATTGCCCCATCGGCGTCGAGGGGAAAATTGGCGATACCCACCCCAGCGGCCGCGTCCGCCAAAGAGGAGACGGGGGGGCTAAGGGTCGCGGTCCCGTAGGACGTTCCCCCCGACTGCTCAAGGTGTGCCTGCAGCGTGACATTGCCGGCATCCGTCAACGCCTGGGCAAACAGTTCATCACCGCCATCGTCCCAGCCGGGAGTGTCGAACGTCACGTCAAGGCCGATGACGCGGGGCTGTCCGGCGGCGATCCTGGCTACCAGTTCGGCCCAGCGCGAGCGGGGCCAAGTGCGGATGTTCTCTCCGCGCAGGTCCCCCATCATCTGGAAGGATGCCTCGTCCAGAGCGACGATGAGGATGGGGTTGTGAGCCGGCTCCGGCCCGCGCAGGTGGAAGCGCGCGTCCACCGTCCACGCCTCCGCCCGACCGGCCCAACCCGGTGTCAGAACCTGGAGCAGCACCATCCCCAGTAACACCAGCGCTGGCAGCAGCCAACGCAATGGCCTGGTCGGTGGAAAAAAGAGCTCGAGTATTCTATCCATAGGTTCATTATATCCACCTCTCGCGGGAGGACAAATCGGAGGGCGAGCTGACCACCTGCGCGGTTGTGGCAAGTCGCCAGACTTGCGTACCCGCCGCCGCAGGGTGTACTTCGGCTTGGGGGCGAACCACCGATGTGACGCAAGCTGCCAGCTTGCGAGGGGTGCGCTTCAGCTCGAGAGCAAGCCGGCGGCTTGCCCCACGTTTATGCGGGGCGACGTGTCGGCTCCCAACTGGCGGCGGATGAATCACGCCGCCTGGGAGGGCACGCCGTTTACGCGGGGTCGTGGCTGCTCCAAACCCGTCCTAAAACTGAAACGCATCCGCCGCCGCGTTGCCAATTGGCAGATCGGCGGGTTGGGTGTATGATGAACAGATATGGCGACTGAGCAACCACAACAGGAGGTGAGCGTGGAGCGATCTCGACGATGGCGTCAGGTGGTGGTCGGTTTCCTGGGACTCAAAAAGAACATGCTTATCCTACTCGCTATGGTGATCCTGGTCGGCCTGGGCGAAAAGATGGCCGAGCGGTTCCTACCGCTTTACCTGATCGCGCTGGGCGGGGGCGCGTTTTCGGTCGGGCTGCTCAACGGCCTGGACAACCTGCTCGGCGCGCTCTACTCTTACCCCGGCGGCTATGCCAGCGACCGGCTGGGCTACAAGCGCGCTCTAATCCTCTTTAACCTCACCGCTATGCTGGGCTACCTGATCGTCATCATCTTTCCCTACTGGCAGGCGGTGATAATCGGGGCGATCTTTTTCCTCTCGTGGACAGCCATCTCGTTGCCGGCGACGATGGACATGGTGGCTAGCGTCCTGCCGCAGGAAAAGCGGACGATGGGTGTCTCGATGCACTCGCTGGTGCGCCGGATCCCAATGGCTCTGGGACCGCTGTTGGGAGGGACAATGATCGGGCTGTTCGGCGCCAAGAACGGAGTGCGCCTGGCCTTTATGGTGGCCCTTGTCCTGGGTGGCGTATCGTTGGTGCTCCAGCAGGTGATGATCCCCGACGAGGAGCGGCGCGAGCGCAAGGCCGAGGGCAACCCGCTGCGCGCTCTGCGGCTTGTGGGACCGGACCTGCGCAATCTGCTGGTATCGGACATCCTGGTGCGTTTTTGCGAGCAGATTCCCTACGCCTTTGTGGTGATCTGGTGTGTCTCGGTCAACGGCATCACGCCGCTCCAGTTCGGTGTGCTGACCACGGTCGAGATGGTCACAGCGATGCTGATCTATATCCCGGTGGCTTACCTGGCCGACAAGACGGCCAAAAAGCCCTTTGTCGTCGCCACCTTTGGCTTCTTTACCATCTTTCCCCTGCTGTTGCTCTTTTCGCGCTCGTTCTGGCTAATGGTGGTGGCTTTTGTCATCCGCGGTATGAAAGAGTTTGGCGAACCGACGCGCAAGGCATTGATCCTGGACCTGGCCCCTGAGGGCAAGAAAGCGAGCACGTTTGGCATCTACTACCTGCTGCGCGACGTTGTTGTCTCACTGGCGGCGTTCGGGGGAGCGCTCCTGTGGGATGGCTCAACCGCTCTCCGCTTGGCCGATGCGTTGGGGTTCGGGCAAGGTCTGTTCTCCTGGGTCGCGGCGGTGGCTTCGCCGACGACCAACTTTGTAACGGCATTCGGTTTCGGACTGCTGGGCACGCTTGTCTTTGCGTTGTTCGGCCGGGACCTGAAATCGCAGAATGTAGAAAGGAGCAAAGTATGAAGTGGGTTACTCGTTCACACGTCCATGTCGACCGCGTGGCCTGCCCGTGGCTCATCAGCCGGTTCATCGACTCGGATGCCGAGTTCCTGTTCGTGCCCCAGAGTCAGGTGGACAAGGTAGCACAAGAGACAGGGGCGATCCCGTTCGATGCACCGGGGGTCGAGTTGGGCCACCATGATGGCAAATGCTCGTTCGAGACCATCGTCGAACATTACGGCCTGACCAACAAGGCGCTGCTGCGTCTGGCCCAGATCGTCCACGGTGCTGACGTGAGGGCGGACCGCGCCGCCGACCCGATCTCGGCTGGCCTGGAGGCGCTTGCCGTCGGCTACAGCCTGCGTTTCCCCGACGATCTGGAAAACCTGGATCGTCAGTTCGACGTCTATGACGCGCTGTATGCCTGGTGCCGCTTGCAGGTCTCAAAAGAAGCCTAGTTTTAGCCACAAAGACCAGGCTGCGAATTGCGTAACTCCTGTAACTGGGGATGCAAAGTTCGCAAAGGAGAAAGAACAATGCAAATCGTAACAGATAGCGGAACAT
>JAOZPF010000065.1 GCA_029932895.1 Anaerolineae bacterium
TCGGGCTCCAGCTCGCGCCCTGGTCCAGTGTGAGCTTTCTGCTGTTCCAGGACAGACTGCCGCTCACCTCGACGCCCACGCCGTTCTTGTCCTCGAGCAGGAAGCGGGAGGGGACGTAATCCGCCGGCTTTTCCAGCGGCGCGGCGGCCTGCAGGGGGTCGGTTGCCTTGAGCTGGGTTTTGGCCTGGAGCGTGACCGTGCCCGCGGCGACGAGGCCATAGTGGACGATGACCCGCGGTGCGTGGGCGCTCTTCCAGCCGGTGCAGTTGCCAGCTAGAACGAGCTGGGTTGCCGGCGTCTTGACCGGAGGTGTCACGACCTTGACCTTTTTCCCGTTCTTGTCCACCACCTCGACCTGCCCGCCGGCCGTGACCTGCACCATTTTCTCGCTCGTCTGCTTCACCTTGAACCAGCGCCGCTCCGCTCCCACGCAGAGGATAACCAGGTCGCCCGGCTTGATCTGCCGGTAGACGTTCTCCAGGGTCACGTCGAGTGTCTTGTCGTCCACCACCTTCATCCCGCTGCCGGCGCTGCCCGGGCCTGGCGGTCGCCACAGATTGGTCGTCTGGGTTGGGGTGGACAGCTTGATCTTTTTCGGCGGCGTGGCGGTGGGAAACGACAGCGCGGCGTTGAAGCGGACGCGCACGTATTTCCCCTCGTCCTTGCCCACGACTATGTTGACCTTGGTCGCGACGCGCACCTGCGTTGACGCGGGCTTGCCTTTCACCTGGACGAGGACGAGGTCGCCAGCCTTCAGTTTGGCTGTATCCGTTTCCAGCAGCAGGGACCAGACGGCGGTGCCGATAGCGGATGGTCGTGGGCGGAGGAGGGTAAAGCTGTTGGCAAAGGGATGGACTTGGGTGGCGCTATCGAGTTCAAATACCTGTGGCGGCTGTCCGTCAAAGCTGCCGGAGCGGAACTGTGTGGCGCGCGGCAGAGTGACCGTTTTGCGCCCTTCTGCCAGCACAGCCAGCTTGACCGATGCGGCCACCGCGGGGCGTGGCACATAGCCCAGCAGAGCGACCAACTTGCGCAGCGAGGGCCGGAGCCGGGCCGTGCGCAGATAGGCCTCGTGCGCGATGACCTCGTCGTAAAAGGCCAGCGTGTCGCAGATGACGGCCCACATCTCGAGCAACATGATGCCCAGGTCGTCCCCTCCGCGCGCGCGCCAGCCATACAGGGCCGGCTTGGCCCGCAGGGATGTCAGCATAGCGGCGCGAAAGTCGGGGAAAGCGGCGCTCTGTCTGGCGATCTCTTTGAGACCCGCCGGAATTTCGTACCGGGGCGGATAGGTCCGCTTGTCACAGGGACAGCTCATGCGCCTCCCTCCATGATCAGTTTGAGCGACCCGCGCTCCGGGTGAAGCGGGTCATTCTCCACCCGGACGACTTCGTCCATACCTACTTTGTAGGCCAGTTCTGTCCAGTCGCGCCAATCGAACCAGCCACGGCGGTGGATTCTGAACCCTTTGACAGCCCGCACGCCAGGCACGGCCTGGATCACTGCCTCGAGAGCCGAGCGGCTCAGGGGAGTGCCAAAGGTAAAGTGATCGGGGGAGAAAAAGCCTGGCTGGGGACGAACGCCTTTCTTGCCGCACAGCGCTTTCAGAACCGCCTCTTTGACCTCGCCGCGGAATGCGTCCGGCTCGACGCAGATACTGATCTTTAGGTCCAGGTTGGCATAGTGGGGGTCACAGACGTGTGTCTCCCGACCCGCCTGGCGGAAGCGGTCCAGTTGGTCCTGGAGCTGGCTGCGCTGGGCGACGGTCACCACCGCCGCCCCACGCGGGTCCGGGGTGACGAACGCCGACAGCCAGCTCCCGGTCCAGCGGAAGCTCGCGCCGGCTCGCTGGACCCAGGGCAGCCGCTCGGCAGCCTCGGCATAGTCCTCGGGGCGGACGGCGCGGTAGGTGACGGCACGGAAGGCCTCGGGAGCCAACAGCCGCACCTCCTGAGCCGTCTCCGGGTCGAGCCCGCTGCTCACGGGGAGAGGATTCGTCACGGCGCGGACAAAGTTCAAACCGGCCTCGAACCCGGTGATAGAGTCGACGGGAAGGTTGCCACGCCGGCCGTCTCCCAGGCGATAGATGACCCTGAACACGGTCCCCCGTGGCGGTATCAGGCCGAATTCGCCATCCCCAAAGCGGATAGTCGCCCCGCTTCCGGCGGCGTAATCGGTGTGCACGATCTCTTCACCGCCGCGCCGGTATCCCACCACCCGTTCCCACGTTCCATCGTCCAGGGCAAAGTGGCGGTCATACCGCTGTGAGGAGTTGGTGCCGAGGAGTGAGCGTCGCCACTGCCACACTTGTCCCGCGGTGTAGCCCCCTGCTTGTGGTTCCATTTCCAGTAGCTGGATCTCGGGCCGGGCCAGCCGAGGGTCGCTCCCCACCCAGGCGATGTC
Source organism: Anaerolineae bacterium (assembly GCA_029932895.1). GTDB lineage: Bacteria > Chloroflexota > Anaerolineae > B4-G1 > DUEL01 > JAOZPF01. The sequence continues at coordinate 2,404 of JAOZPF010000065.1, forward strand.
CTTCGACTTGGAGCCGGGCAGGCTGAACAGATACGCCACCGTGCCGTTCGGCCCCTCCCGCTCGACGGCCTCGGCTCGCTTGGTTGCATCCTTGGGGGGACCGATGGTAAAGAATGTCTTTTTGGTCTCTCCCGCTGTCACTGGCACCAGATTGCCGCGCACCTCCAGCGCCACCAAATCCATCTCAAAGGGCAGCGCCTGTTTCTTGGTCCAGGACAGGCGGGTGATCTTGAGCGGCTGCCCTGTCGCGCCCTTGAGCAGCGGGTCATATTTGTCCTCGACCTGGGTGAGCTGCACTACCCATCTGCGTGGTGGGGCAGGGGGGTTCGTCTTGAGCAGCACCCACCGCTCGAGCGGCTGCCCGGTCGCGCTGTTCTTGAGGGGCAGGTTGGCCTGGTGATGACCGACGACATAGACCTCGGTAGCGCCGATTGGCAGGCAGGTGTCGTCCTCATCCCATATGTGAGCTTTCAACGAGTTCCGGGCGACGAGGACTGGGTAGGTCTTGTGGGCCAGAATCTCGACCAGCCCCCGTCCCACTTCGTACATCACTCGCTCGCCGGTATCGGAGAGCGCCCACACATCTGCCCCAGCCTTGATCGTGCCGTCCTGGCTCGCCGTGACGTCCAGCCAGGTCCACGCCGCCAGGCCATCATGCACCACATAGTCCACCAGGCGAGCGTGCCGCCGCAGCGAGCGGCGCTGCGTCGCTGTTTCCAGGTAGGCCTCGCGGGCGACGCGGTCCTGGTAATAGGCCATCTCGTCCCCGAGGGCGCTCATCACCTCGATGAGCATCACGCCAGCGTCCGCTTCCAGACGCTCTTTCCAGTCCGGGTATCGCTGTGAGGCAAAGTCGAGCAGCGCGCGGCGGAAGCTATCGAAATCCCGCGCGCGATACTCCACGGCAAAGTCAACCCTCTCCTCTGGTGGGCATTCGTGCTCCGGCAGGGCGCAATCCAGGTCGCTCTCGCAGTTGGCTTTGAAACTGAACAGCACGTCGTTGTGCCCCCGGACCTGGCGCTCTCTCGTCGGTGTCGCGTAGGCAAAGTAGGGGTCGATGCGCGGGTCGTCCAGCCGCAAGCGGTACAGGGTAAAGTCGCCAGGCGTGGCGGTTGTGAGCCGGAGCACGCAGTGCCCGCCCACGACCGTGCCGTTCACTCCGGTCACAGCTACCTCGGGCAGCCATTCGCCGCCCGACGGGCTATAGATGCGCACCTTGTCGGCGGTGATATCTGGGGCCAGGGTGATGGGATTGATGAGCGGGACGTCCAGCGTCTCGGGAGGGCGCAGAAAGTACACGTCAAGCGTCTTTTGGTCCGTGTGGACATGGACGAAATCGATCCCCGTGACGGTGCTCTGCTTCCGCAGCTCTTGCAGGCGGTCGGGCGCGCTCATCAGAGCCTCACTTCCAGGTTGAGATAGCGGCGCTGTTGGCGCGCCTTGAGTGTATAGGCAATGTGCACTTTTAGTATCTCGTTGGCGGCCTTGACTTTGACCTCCGCTACCTCGATCAGAGTGCCCAGCCACCGCTCCAGCGCCTGGTACACCGTGACCTGGGTCAGGCTGGCGGTGACCTCGCTATTGGGCGCGAACACCATTCGCCGCAGACCGCAGCCGAACTCGGGCCGGTTGACCCGCTCGCCCGGGTTGGTGAACAGCACCTGCTTGATGAGTTGCTCCACGTGTGCGGCATAGTCGCTCTCCTCGGCCAGGCGGCCGAGGCCGGCATCTATGGCCCATGGATAGTGGATGTTGTTTGCTGGCGTCGTCATCACATTGCTCCATCACGTTGTATAGAGTGTGCCGGTCGTCTTGATATCGACCGTGGCACTGGCCGAGTGCGAGTGGGATTGCGAACTGTAGACCGTGACCCCTACTTCGAAAGAGCTCTGGTGTGTTTTCAGGTAGGCGACGACGCCCTGCGCGATGGCGACAAAGAGCAACTTTAAATCGGGGCTCGTGGTTGCCGGCAGGTCCATCTCTTTCATCACGCTCGGCCATTCTCTCCTAAAGGCCCGTTCGATTGCCTGGGCCATGCTGTCGTCATAGTTGCTTGTCGTGCCTGCTTTGAGCGGCATAACCATTCCCTCCCTGCGCGTCAGCCCGACTTGACCTTGGTCGAGAGCAGACTGGGCGTGGCTGGTGGCAGTGGCGGTACGGGTGGGGCGGGCGTCACCGGAAAGACGCCCAAGGCCAGCTCGCCGGGATGTATGTGGCCCTGATACATCGCCACGAGTTGGTTCAGGTATTGCAGCAACTGGTCCCCGAACACCAGCGGGTGGCTCCCGTTCTCGACGAGTTCGATCTGCGGTGCTTCGACCACCACTTTGATCGTGCCCTTGACCGTGACCTTGCCTTGTTGCACCTCTATCGTCACCAGGTTGCTGCCGTTCTCATCGCTCAGCGTGATCGTCTGGCTGTCGTCGTCGAGGGTGACCATCAACCCTGCCTCGCTGCGGACGATCTTGAGCGGCGGAGTTGCCGGGGCTCCATGCTCGTTCTGCGGCAGTTCGCCATCTGCCCAGAACATACCGGACCAGATCGGATACGCGGGGTCCCCGCCTTCGAACTCGACCCAGACCCCTGCCCCAGGCTGCGGCAAGGTGAAAGAGCCAACGCCATCGCCGGCATACGGCACGCAGGGCATCGCCCAGACCTCCAGGTCGCCCAGCACGGCTGGCACCATCACCTTGAGCCGCCCTCGCGATGTGGGGTCGTTGTTATCGGAGACTGTCCCGCGGTACTTGCCAAAGTAGCGGTTGCGCACCCAATCCACGAGCTGTTCTATCAATGCCTGTTCTGTAGTCATCTGCCCCAACCATTTCTGACCAGCGTCACGTCCATCTTGTGCGCGGTGCTATCGATAGTGTGGCGCACGGCCGCGACAAAATACTTGCCGCTGTGGCGGCTGCCGGCGCCGCGCACCTCGACCACCGTATGGGCGCGCACCAGCCCGCCCAGGCTCTCCAGACTGGTCTGGCAGGTGGCCTGGATGAACCAATCGGCTTCGACGAGCAGGCCCGCGCCGCGTGCTTGCAGGTCGCCGGCATCGTCTACCGGCGCGAACAGATGCACGGAGCGGGTGTCGCCGGTGATGGCCTGGAGACTCTGGGAGCCCAACACCGTCTGCGGGCTCGTCGCCACATCGCCGTCCAATTGCTCCTTGGTGCTCAGATCTAGGTGCTTGCCGGTGACGCTGGTCGGTCGCTCTACATCCCACGTCAGGTCCAGCGTTTGGATAGTGGGCGATTCCAGGTTGATCACGAGCGTCGCGGCCGCCTCGCCGTCGAGCGGCGGGCGCTTGAAGTGGGCGGTCTCTGTCCCCAGGGCGTCGCACGTCACCCAGAAGAGGAAGCCGTTCCGTTGCGCCAAGCGGCGGACGAACCGCAGGTCGCTGTCGCGTTGCACCAGGGTGTGCTTGTCCTCATAGTGACCGGCACTTGTCGATTGCACGTCCGGCGTATAGCCATAGTTGCCCAGGATGCTAAAGACGACGTCGCTATCGGTGACGTCCGCCCAGACGGAAGTTTGTGTCTGGCGGTCCATGATGACGGACGTATCCGACCCCAGCGCCTCCAGCCAGGAGCCTGCGCCGCCGTGCTGCAGGTGGAGCTGTTGCCCGTGCAGTGGCCCCTTCACCAGGCAGTGCGTCGTGCCCAGGACGGGCACCAGAATGGAAAGCTCGGAGCCGGGGCCCAGGCGGCTGTCGATGAGCCGGGGCAGGTCGCCCTGGCTGATGTCCGTGGGGTAGCGGATGCGGTAGGTCGTCGTCTCGCCCATACGTTCCAGGACCTCGACCGTGGTCGCCTGGGCCAAGTCTGTATCGGTCCTACCGTCGACCGCGATAGCGATACCCAGTCCCATCTAGCGCACCTTCTTGGGGATGGCGATCTCGGCCGCCTCACTCAACGTTTCGGGCAGCATCACGTCGTTGAGCTCGCAGATTCGCCAAAAGCCCGTCGCATCGTCCAGATACTTGTGCGCCAGGTGGTCGAGCCGCTGGCCCTGGCGCGTGATGTGATAGCCAAGCTTTGTCTGTGCCGGGGCGGCGGGCACGGGGACGACGGTCACCTGGCGTCCCCGGTGGTCCTTGACCTGATAGAGTGTCAGTTGTGCGTAGCGGCTTTTGGAGTTGAACATTGCCACCTCCTAGAACGGCAGCAGGCCGAGGATGGATTCGACGCTATTGGCCAGGTTGAGGCGGGCCAGCACCTCTTTCTGCCCGCGCGTGAATTTGTACGCCGCGACGGCCAATTGTTCGCTGGCGGAGAGTGGTTCCTTGAACGACTTGTCGGTGAGGACCTGCATGCCCAGCGTCACCGCCGCCCGGATCGGGTAGAGGGTGGGGGAAAAGGCCTGTTCTTCGACGGTAAAGCTTGTCAGGCGCACCGGCAGGATGCGTCCCGGCCCCCACACAAACAGCACCACCGGCACGCTGTTTCTTGGAACCACATCGACGAGACCGCCCAGAGAGCCAAACATCTCGCCCAGCAGGCTGTCGCCCACGGGGTAGAGCAGCATCTCCAGTGCGGCGATCCGGTCGGCGACGCCGGAGAGAACGGCCACCGGGTTGCCCTCTTCCAGCGCGTCGGTGGCATCGAGCTCAACCGTCAGCGTGAATCGTTCGCCTGGGTCAAAAGGCTGTGCCGTTGGCTTTTCCTGTCCCCAACGGCCGCCCGCCCACTCCTCGGCCGACCAGGGAACGAGTTCGCGGTTCATCGTCTGCGGGTTGTACTGGAAGATGATGATGTTGGGCACTGGCCCAAGGAAGGGCTCGGATAGCTCGATCAGTGCTCCTTTGAGCAATTTTGGACTGCGGGTATATCCGCTGGCCATTCTTCACCTCGGCACTTTTACCTACTTGGTGCTTGGCAACACAGCCTGGAGCTGAAAGGCCTCCTTGGCTTCCTTCAGCACATCAGGTGGGCACGTGTGCAGGGTTCTCCACTCGGCCTTTGTCGGCACCTCTTTTGTCATCTCTGTTTTCTCCGTCTTGGTGAGCAGTATCTCAGCGCGTCGGAGGAAGGGATAGACCAGGGCCTCCATCGCCCTGGTGTCTCCGCGCGCCTGGGCCTCTTTCAGCCGCCGCAGCACATCTGGTTTCCAATGCCGCTTTTCGGCCAGCTCCGAAAGAAATCTCTCGGTGGCGAACCTGGCCAGCGTCGCTCCTTTGGCCTCCTCGTGACCCACCAGCTTGGTGTATTTCTCGGCCTTTCCCTCTGGAGTCACTGCCTGCGCGCTCGTGGCGCAAGCGGCGGGTTTGCCGGCACACTCCTCGACCAGGAATCTCTGCGCTGCCGCGGCCCGTCGCTTGGCCAGTTCGATGTTGCCCATGAACCGCCTTCCCGGTCCCAGCGGCCCCTCGGGGGAGGCATAGCCGGTGATGCGCGTTACGCTGTAGCCACTGCTCAAGAGTTTTCGTAGCCCGGCAATCTCTTTCTCTTGCGCATCACGTAGCTGTTCATCGCGCAGTGTAGGGTACACTTTGTGTTTCTTGTATGGGAAGTAGATGTAGCCGATCTGCTGCTGCGTTCTCGTCACCGGCACCTTGATCCTCTTTTCCCCGGCGGGGATGAACTTGGTGCATTTATATGTGATGTCTGTGTGAATCTTGACGGACCTGATCATTTCCTTGGGGCATTCGACCTTGGCGGCGCTCTTGCCCGAGGTCGCGACTGTTAGCATTCCCCTTATTTCGGATTTGCCTTTCGCGATTTCGCTGGGGCCGCCGCTGACGCCAAGCCCGATCCTGAATCCTCCTTTCTCAAAGCCGATACTGCCTCCTGCACGCCTGAACTCGCCCGTGGGGGAGATGGTGGCGTGAGCGCCAACGAACAGTTTCCATCCCGTTTTTCCGATCATGAACCTGGCGAACGGGGTCAGGTCCACCTTGTTCAGTGCCTTGCCGGTGTCTCCACCAGAGACGATCGCCTTGACCAGTTGTTGGGAGGTCTTGGAGAGAGCCGCGGGGATGTTGGCCCCTATCTTGAAGTTGCCGTGCGTATCCTGGCACCAGCCGATCTCGATCCAGGCGTTTTCCCGGCCCCAGCCAAACTTTATCCCCGGAGCGTTGTACTTCCATCTGGTTGTCGTTACCTCTTTCTTCTTGACCGTCTTGACCACCACGTATCTGGTCTCGCTGCCGTTGCTGTGTTTGACGATCTCCATCTGGTCGTGCCGAGTGGGGTTGGGGATTCTCGTATAACTGGTTTTCCGTCTGATGACGGGCCGCGAACTGCCCACAGAGGGCACCGGCTCGTTCCCCAGCACCGCAGCGGCGGCCCGGTCCGCCATTCGTTCGAGCGGGTCGTCCTGACCGATCGTGAGGCCGGCCTGCCCGGAGGCTGGCTGGCCGCTCTGCTGGATGGTGTGAGCGACCTCGTGGGCGAGCAGGTGGAGCCCCTGTACGGTGTACGGGCGGTACCGGCCTGCGGCAAAGCTGATGGAATCGCCGTAGGTGAACGCTTCGGCACCGAGCGAGCGGGTGACCTGGGCGGCCCTGGTGCCAGAGTGTATCCGCACGCGGCCGAGGTTGTGGCCGAACTGCTGCTCGAAGAGAGCGCGCACGGTTCCGGGCAGGGGCTGACCGCTCTCGTGCAGCGATTGGATGTGGGTTTCGATATCGGGCGTGACCCGCGGGGCCGGCCCGGCCTCCTGGGGGGAGACGCGGTGATAGCGGCGCAATACCCCGTGGTTGCCGATAGCTGTGTGCAGGTAGCGTGGCGCGTCCACAGACGACAGCGTCCTGGCGGTGGGGGCCGTCGCTTTCTTTTGTCTCGCTTGCTGTTTCTGGGTCACCTGTTGGTTCATATCGTTCGCCAGAGATCGTGGCGGTGGCTCCTCACCGTGGGACAAGTTCGACCGGGATGATCCGTCTCCCCGTCGGGGCCCACACACTGGCCCCGCTCCACCCCGCCTGTGGGGGTGGAAACTCATAGACCTTGTACTCTTTGAGCCCTTTCCACCTCTTGCTGACCTTGACCGCGGGGCTTCGCGCGGCCACGCCGGACTCTACCTGCGCCTGGTAGAACAGCTCCATCACCCTGTTTCTCAAGCGGCCCAGGGGCATCCTCCGGACATGCCTATCCCAGAGCCCCCACATGAGGTCTCTCTCGAACAACAGGCTGAACCTTTTCCAGATTGCCCCCACGTCGCGGGTGGTATTCTTGATGATGGCTGTCGAGTTTCTCCAGGAGGCGACCTTGCCATCGAACATCATGTTCCAGACAATACGTCGCCTGTCCTGGTCCTTTTTGTTGGCATCAAGCCATCCGGCGGACGGGCTGAGTTTGTCACGCAGGACGAAGAAGGCGTATGTGCCGTCTACGGTCCGGCCTACATTGCCCTTGAGCTTGTCGCAAAACGTGGATATCTGGATGATCAGCTTGGGGCGGATGTCGGGGACCTGGGCCTGGTTGTCCAGGGCTTTTTTCAGTAGCCCGGAACCAACGGCCGCGCCGACCATCGCAAGCGTGCGGATGACCGCCGTAGCCATCGGGTTGATGAAAGAGGTCGCGGCCCAGGCCAGGTTGCCTGCCAGCGCGATCCAGAACCAGACCTCACTCTCCTTCTTGGTCGGTGCCTTCCAGCTCCTGATTCCGCTCTTTACCTGCTCTCTGTAATCCAGTATGTTCGACACGACGATGTTGGCGAGGGTGGACTTGGTCAGTGTCTGCTTTTGTGAAGCTGGGGCTTTTTGCAACTGAATCGCTGGGGTGGACGTGGAGCTCTGTTGGACGACGTGGGCCAGCTCGTGAGCCAGGAGCTTTTTCCCCGGTGTTCCCTGGGGCGCATACTGTCCGGCCCCGAACACCACGTCGCGGCCCACGGTAAAGGCCCGTGCGCCCAGCGCGCGCGCAGCGGCCGCTGCCCGGGCGTCCGTGTGGACGCGAACGGCGCCGAAATCGTGCCGGAATCGGGATTCCATGGCGGCGCGGGCCGACCTCTCTACCGCCTGTCCTCCCCCGGAGCGGATGGCATTGCTGACGACGGCGGGCGTATCTGCCATCCGGCCCCGGTTCGGGGCACGGGCGCTCAGCCTGATGCCAGTGTCCGGCCCGCGCGTTGCGTGCTCCGCCGCCCGGTCCGCCTCACGTTCGTATCTATCGCCCAGCGAGCCCACGACGAGCTTGGGCTGAACGGCGATCTCGAGGCGATGCAGCGTGCCGTGGTTGCTGCCGGTCCGTTGGGGCCTCAAGGCGGGACGGCCTGAGGAATGGGCGGGCAGCGGTTTTGCGCCGCGCCGCACCGTTCTCTTCTGCTTGCCCTGTATTTTGAGAGTTTGTTGCATCACGATAGCTTCTCCAGGACCGCTTTGGCGACCAGTGACGCCAACTGATCGGGCAACGTTTCTGGCGGGAGCGCGATGTGCAGGTCGAGCGCCCCCAGGCGCTGCGGCCGGACCGAGCCAGGCAGGCCAGCGGCGATGCGCCGCGCGACCTCTTGGGCGAAACCACGGCCCTGCTCCGCGCTGAGGCCGGTGACCCGGAGTCCGAGTTCCCTGATCAAGAGGACCTCACCGCCCATGGCCGGCCAGCCTTTCCCACTCCCGATCGCTCAATGCCCGCCCCTCCTTCATCAACTCGCGCCCCAGCCCGCGCAGCAGGTGGCGCATTGCCAGCGGCTCGCCGTCGCGCCGGGCTGCAAAGAGCGCTGCCAGAATCGCGAACTTGATCTGCGCCCCGGTCACCTCGAGTTCACCTGCCAGCAGTGCGAGGTTTGCGTCCAGGGTTTCCAGCCGCTCTGGCCCAGCGAGTTCGCCGATGAGCCGCCGCCAGATGCGCAGGCGCAAGGTCGCATCCGGTTTGGGGAACTCGAGCACGTACCGGATGCGCCGGATGAAGGCGGGGTCGATATTGCCCCTTTTGTTCGTCGCCAGTATAGCGACGCCGTCATAACTCTCGATCGCCTGGAGCAGGTAGCCGGTGTCTGTGTTCGCAAAACGGTCGTGAGCGTCCCGGATCTCGGTGCGTTTGCCAAAGAGAGCGTCCGCCTCGTCGAACAGGAGGACCACATCCATGCGTTCCGCCCGCGAGAGGATGCGCTCCAGGTTCTGTGATGTCTCGCCGACGTACTTGCTCACGACCGTGGCAAGATCGATGCGGAACAGGTCCAGCCCGAGGCTGGCGGCGATTACCTGCGCGGCCATGCTTTTGCCCGTGCCCGGCGGCCCGCTGAACAGTCCGAGCAACCCCCGTCCCTGGGGGAACAATCGTCGCGCCTCGGGCCGTTCCCAGAAAGCGACGCGCTCCCTCGCCTCGTACTCCAGGTCCTCAAGTGCCTGGCGTAGATCGTCGTTGATCACCAGATCGTCCCAGTCGAATGGGCACTCCAGCGGCTGGGCCAGTTTTCCCAGCCGGTGGTGGTGGGCCTGGCGCACCACAGCCGCGGCCTGGTTGGGGCTGGTGATGTCCATCCGGGCGGCGGCCGCGATCTCGCCCACGGTCACCCGGTGCTGTGTCACCAGCGTTTCAAAAGCGCTGACGGGCCAGGTGGCGGTGGCGGGGATATAGCGACGCCACAGCTCGCGCCGCTCGTCCACAGTGGGCAAGGGGATGTCGATGCGATAATCGACGCTGCCGGGCGTGGGTGGAATCTGTTGGCCCGGTTCGCAGGTCACGAACTGCACCGGGAAACAGGGCGCCACCTGCGGCCACACCCGCGCCGGTACGCTCTCCCCGCACCAGGCCAGGGCGCAGCGGTTGAGGTAAGCCTGGCGCTGGGCGCGGACAAAGAGCCTGGGCCAATCCCCCTCGTCGATCCGGTCGGCGTCGATGACCAGCAGCGGGAGCTCCAACTCGGCGCTGACGCACGCGGCGAACGTCCTCCGTCCGCTGCCGGGAGGGCCGGAGACGATCAACCGCGCCCGCCCGGCCCGCTTCCCGTCGGCCGTGCGCGCGAGCAGGTCCGCCATCTCCGAGACGGGCCAGGCCGCCAGGGGGGC
>JAOZPF010000302.1 GCA_029932895.1 Anaerolineae bacterium
GGAGCCAAAGGGGCCGGCGGAGAAGAGGTCCAGCAGCAGGCCGCCGATGAACGCCCAGACCGCGCCCTCCGCTGGGCCGCGCAGAAAGGCCCACACGGCCACGGCTATCAGGACCAGGTCGGGCCGCCCGCCCAGCACAGAGATGGGAGCTAGGACCGCGTTCTGGACAAGGACGAGGGCGGTCAGCAGCGGCAGTGTGATGTAGAGGCTCAGCATACCGCTTGTCTCACTCCTGAGGCTCGGTCTCTTCCTGCACCAGCGGTTCAAAGTTGGAGATGACCAGTACCATCTCGGTCTGGCGGTAGTCGACTGCCGGGCGTACCACCGCCTCTTGAAAGAGGGCAAAGTCCTGCCGTATCACCTCGGTCACCTGACCGATGACCAGGTCGGGGGGAAGGAATCCGCCCAGGCCAGAGGTGAGCACGATCTCTCCTACTTCGATCTGGTCATCCTGGGGAATATAGATCATGCGCAGTGTGCCGTCAGGTTGTCCCTGGATCAAGCCAGTAGCGCGCGATTGTTGGAAAAGTGCGGCCACGCTGCTGCTGGGATCGTCGAGTAGCTGCACCTTGCTGGTGTGCAGCCCGACCTCGGCGATGCGTCCGATCAGAACTGCGCCACGGGTCACCACCGGCATGCCTATAGCTACTCCCTCCTCTGAGCCGGCGTTGATAGAGAGTGTGCGCAGATAGGGGTTGGCGTCCTGCCCCACCACCTCGCCGCAAGGGGCGTTCAGGCAGGCCGACCGTCCGACCACGTCGCCGCCGATGACGCTGTAGGTGGGATTCTCGGCGGCAAAGTTGAGCAGTTCGCGCAGTTGGATCTCGGCCGCCTCGTGCTCTCGCAGGCTGACGTTCTCGATGGTGAGGGCGTCCACCTGTGCCTGCAATTCTTCCACCTCGGCCCGCAGCTCGCGCACCTCCCGCACCGTCTGGAAGAGATCACCGGCGTTCTTGACCAGGGTGGAGGCCCCGCGCTGCAAGGGAGCGACGATGACCTGGAGAGCGTTCTCAACCGGGGTCAGGACCCTTGTCTCGTGCAGGGCCAGGAAAATGATGGTGAGGATGAGCAGGACCAGGGGAAGCCAGGAACGGTACGTTCCGCGCTTCACGGTACCTCCTAACATGCGCCGCCGCGGTCCGGTGGCAGGTCAATGCAGCGGCTACTGGGCTGCCTCACGTCGGCGAGGCGCTGGTGCTGCGGCGGTCGGTGCTGACCAGCACCTGACGCAGCACGTCGAGCTGCTCCAGTACCTGACCGGCGCCCCGCGCCACGCAGGTCATCGAGTCCGGTGCCAGCCAGGCTTGCATATGCGTTTCCTCGCTGACCCGCTCGACCAGCCCCTTGAGCATAGAACCGCCGCCAGCCAGACAGATGCCGGCCTCCATCAGGTCGGCGATCAACTCGGGCGGCGTATGGTCCAACGTCTCCCTGATCACGTCGATGAGAATGCCGACCGATCCGGAGATCGCCTCCCGGATCTCGATGCTGCTCACCTCGACGGCCGCTGGCAGGCCGGTGACCAGGTTGCGGCCGCGCAGGAGCATTGTCTTTTCCTCCGGCAGAGGGTAGGCCGAGCCGATGGCTATTTTGAGCCGTTCCGCCGTGCGCTCGCCGACGAGGAGGTTGTACTTTTGGCGGGCGTACTGGACAATGTCCTCATCCATCTCGTCGCCAGCCACGCGCAGGGAGCGGCTGACGACGATGCCGCCCAGGCAAAAGACGGCTACCTCGGTGGTGCCGCCGCCGATGTCGACGACCATGCTGCCCCGTGCCTCCATCACCGGCAGCCCGGCACCGATGCCGGCGGCCATGGGTTCCTCGATCAGGTAAGCCTCCCGCGCTCCGGCTGCCAACGCCGCATCGTAGACGGCTCGCTTCTCCACCTCGGTGACCCCGCTGGGGATGCCGATGACGACGCGGGGGCGGGGTAGGGGGATGAAGGATTGCTCGTGGGCCTTTTTGATGAAATAGTCCAGCATCGCCTGGGTCACTTCGAACTCGGAAATGACTCCGTCGCGCAGTGGGCGGATAGCGACGATGTTTGCCGGCGTGCGGCCTACCATCTCTTTGGCTTCCGCGCCGATGGCGAGTACTCTCTTGGTGTTCTTGTCAATGGCGACCCAGGAGGGCTCGTTGATGATTATTCCCTTGCCTCGCACAGAGACCAGGGTATTCGCTGTGCCCAGGTCGATGCCGATGTCGAGGGAAAAGAGCCCCAAGAGGGCATTGATCGGATTGAACAAGCTATCTCCTCCGCCTCGGGCGTCTGCCGCGAGGCTGTTTTGCAGTGGATATTGATCTGGCGGGAGGGATTATACCACAAATCGGGCGGTTGAGAAACGGCGGTCGGTCGGGTGGGCCTGTGGGGATAGAGAAACCGCACGGCCTGCGGAGAAGCCGTGCGGTTGTGTGCTCAGGTTGGGTAGAGTAACCCTACCAGCGGCGTCGTCGACCGCCGCCGCCACCGCCCCCGCGGTCGTCACGTCTTGGTCGCGCTTCCGCTACCTTGATTGACCGCCCATCCACCTCCCGGCCGTTTAGCTGGTTGATGGCCTCCAGGGCTGCGGTATGCTCCGCCATCTCGACGAAGGCGAAACCTTTCGACCGTCCTGTCATCCGGTCGGTGATGAGGTTCACAGAGAGGACCTCACCAACTGTCCCGAAAAGTTCGGACAGGGCAGCGTCGGTGGTCGCATAGCTCAGGTTACCCACGTACAGTTTTTTCGCCACTGCTTCTTCCTCCAGACGCGGCGCATAGCCGCCTGTTCCGGTTATAGGGCCCTCACGTGGGCGGCTTGCAGCCCCTTGGGTCCTTGCTCAACGGTGAACTCGACTTGCTGGTTCTCACTCAGTGAGCGGAACCCATCCCCCTCGATAGCCGAGAAGTGGACGAACACGTCCTCCCCGACCTCACGGGAGATAAAGCCATATCCTTTGGCGTCGTTGAACCATTTGACGGTTCCGATTTCTCTTTCAGCCACTTTCTAACTCCTTGATCTTGAATTCTGGGCGAAGCAGTGCGGACAAAGAAAGAACTGCCCAGCCTCCGCAAGTCTGGGCAGTTCTCAATTGCAACCAAAACTTACTTCGTCCTACGTTGCTATTGTACCACAATTGTGCAGGACCGCAAGCGCTGAACGGGGGGCATTTCAGTCTGAGGGCGAATTGGGAGGCCAGTCTGTAGGTCGAAGCACTCATCATAGGGTTATACCTGCAAACGCTCATTACCCT
>JAOZPF010000066.1 GCA_029932895.1 Anaerolineae bacterium
AGAGCAGGGGACTCTTAATCCCTTGGTTACAGGTTCGAGTCCTGTGCGGGTCACCAGGACGGCGAGGGCGGCCTCCGCATTGCGGGGGCCGCCCCTGTTCTTGGCTGGCGTTCGGCTCAATATCGCAGCAGTGCGCCGACGCCGGCAGGCGCTAGCTGCGGGTTCTGGTCCACGACTTCGACGTTGCCACCCTCTTCGATCACTTTGGTGACCACGGCCTCGGCCGCATCGGGTATCTCGATGAACTTGCCACCGCAGAATGGGCAGGTGTCGAGCGCTTGAGTGGTGAGATAGTCGCAGTGGTCGCAGCGGTAACCGGGGGCGCGGTAAGAGCGGTCGATGATCAACGTGCGGATGCGGCCTTCGTGAGCAGCGCTCAGGGTCCCATCCAACCCGACGACCCCTTCGCGCCCTTTGCTGGCTGCGGTAAATACCGCTTGGACGATCTCGGCCTTGCGCGTTTCCTCGGCCTGGCGGATGATTTGCAGTGAGCGTTCCAGTAGCTCGGGCTTGGTGGTCCCCGGGTCGGCCCCGAAAGAGCCGATAACTTTGCCCCGTAGCGACTTGGGGAGCAGGTCGCGGAACTGGGCGACGGTGGGCTCAGCGCCGGCCAGGATCATGTGCTGTGGCTTGTGCCGGCGGGAGAAGCGTGCAGCCTCCTTGGCGATCTCGCGCAGGTTACGGGTGACCATTTCCTCCTCTCGCCGGCTCGAGATCGGCGCGCCGCCGCGCCGTCCGGGGCCGCCGGACGAGCCGCGCCCCTTCTTTAGCTTGCGCACTTGGCTTCCCGCGACTACCTGCTGCTCAACCAGTTCCCCTAGTTGGAACAGGAAGAACTGGGCGTCCTGGCGGCTCACCAGGATCACGGCGTAGCGACCATAGGCGTTCATCAGGGCTGCCAGCGGCGAGAGGTAGGGACGGCGGGCGACAGTGGCGCCAGAGGCGACGGGGATGTTCAGGGGGTAGACGCGCCAAAAGTCGGCTTTGACGCAGGCAAAGATGATGACACCCCGGCCTGACCAGTCGTATTCGTGCTCAAAGTAGCGCCGCACAGCCGCGATGTCCTCTGGATTAGCTTCATCCTCGACCTCCTCCAATATGCGCCGCAGGGAGAGGAGGTATTCCTCACTCGTGTGCTCCGTTGGGTCAACGTTCAAATAGATGCTCAGGATAGGGTTGTCGCTCTGGAATCTGGTCAGCTTGCGCAGTTCTTTTTCGTCAATCATCGTTTTGTCCTTTCTGAAAAGGAATGAACATCAGACTACCGCGGTCGCTCGCCCAATACAACGGGGATGTGTAGCTCTTGCCCATCCCGTAACACGGTCAGCGTGACAGTCTGACCGGCCTCGGTCTCTAACACCAAGTAGGCGATCAGGTGGGCAAAGTCCTGAATCTCGTGGCCGTCGACCCCGGTGATGATGTCGCCACCGGCCCGCACGAGTATCCCCATGACCACCACCTCATGGTCGCCGCCGAGGATCCCGGCCTGGTCTGCCGGCCCTCCCGGTTCCACCGCACTGACCAGCACCCCGCGCCGAGTGGGGAGGCCCAGCTCGGGGGCCAGTTGGGCCACGCTGAATTCGCCGTTTGATGTAATGCCGAGGTAGGGGTAGCGGTAGAATCCCTCCTCGATCAGGTGGGGGACAATGCAGGCGACGGTGTTGGCCGGGATGGCAAAGCTGACCCCCATGTTGACGCCTGCTGTCGTCTGGATGGCCGAGTTGACGCCGATCACCCGCCCCTGGACGTCGAGCAGCGGCCCCCCCGAGTTGCCAGGGTTGATCGGCGCGTCGGTCTGGATGATCTCGGGATTGCGAAAGTAGCCGCCGCTCTCGGTGGCGCGGGTGCCCAGCGTGCGGCCCAGGCCGCTGATGATCCCCGTCGTCATCGTTCCCTCCCACCCAAACGGGTTGCCGATGGCGATCACCCGCTGCCCGACGGCCAATGCGTCCGAGTCGCCCAGCTCCAGCGGCACCGCGCCTGACGGCAGGTCCGGCACCACGATTACGGCCAAGTCCGAGTCTGGGTCGGCGCCCAGGACATGGCCCTCCCGCAGGCTGCCGTCGCTGAAGGTGACCCAGATGATGTCGGCGTTCTCGACGACATGGTTGTTGGTGACAATGTGCCCCGCGGTGTCGATCAGGAACCCCGAGCCGGTGCCGAATGTGCTCGCCTCGCTGCCGCTGTCCTCTCTGACGTTGATGTTGACCACTCCAGGGATGACGCGGGCGTAGAGATTGATGAGCAAGAGGTCCTCTGCAGTGGCCTCGGCCACCAGAGACTGGGGCAGGAGGGTAGGGGTGGCAACGACGACCGGTGGGGGGAGGGGATACGGCGTGGCCGTCGGAGATGCCGGTTCGCCGGAGGAGACGCAACCGGACAGGCTCAACATCAGGGTTCCGATTGCAAGCAGAGGCCACCCGAGCCTGATCATTACTTTCCCGTGTCGCTACCGTTGCCGGCTCCTTTCAGCCGGACCGTGCTGACCGCGAGCCAGTTCCTCGAACAGCGCTTTTTCGTGGTCGCTGAGGTGGGATGGCACCTGCACGTGGACCACGGCGTACATATCGCCTCGGCTGTTGGGGCTTGAGGAGATAGGCATGCCCTTGCCGCGCAGGCGAAAGGTCTTGCCCCCGCTGGTTCCGGCGGGGATTTTGAGCGTTACCACTCCATCAAGGGTTTCTACCGGCACCTTGCCGCCCAGAACCGCCGTGTAGAGGTCCACATCCAGGTCGCGCCACAGGTCGTTTCCTTGCAGGCGAAATACGGGATGCGGCTTGATGGTCACGTCGAGATAGAGATCGCCAGCGGGGGCACCGGCGCGTCCCGGCTGGCCCTGACCGGCCAGCCGAATGCGGGAGTTGGCCCGTGCTCCGGGGGGAATCCTGGCTGTGACCGTGTGGCCGTTGGCCCGGTTGAAACGCCTGGTCGTGCCGTGGAGCGCTTCCTCCAGGGTGAGCTCCACGGGGACGTTGAGATCCCTGCCGCGTCGCGGACGGCGGGTGGCGGCCGAACCGCCAAAGATCGCCTCAATCAGGTCGGCCAGGTTCCCCTGACTGAAGAGGTCGTCTGGGTCGACACGGCGGGTCCGGGGGCCGGCCTGCCCAAACCACTGCCGGGCAAAGTCCTCGAACCCACCGGGTGCGGTGCGCGTCTGCCGCCACTGGCTCCAGCCAGCGCCTAGCTGGTCGTATTGACGGCGTTTCTGTGGGTCGGAGAGCACCTGGTAAGCCTCGTTGATCTGCTTGAAGCGCTCCTCAGCCGCCTGGTCGCCGGGGTTGACATCGGGATGAAACTGGCGGGCCAACTTGCGATAGGCCCGCTTGATATCGTCTTGACTTGCGTTGCGACTAACACCCAGAACCCGATAGTAATCTTGATACTCCATGTGCCCTACCCAACCATTCCCTTGTCTCTCATTGTACCCAGAAGGACGGCCTTGTCAAGGCATGTCCGCTAGTGACGTAGGGCAATCGCATGTTTTCAGCGAGGCTCCACAGGCTCTAGGCCAAAATCCGGACAACTCTTGCCACGAATCGCACGAATTTCACGAAAACCAGGACGAGAATTCGTGGCCTGATGTGTGGAATCAGCGCTCCTTTTGCCCTACCTGGGCAGACCTTGCTGGAAAATGCGATCGCCCTAGTGACGCAGAGCTTTCCCAAGGTGGGTCAAATTGGCAATCTGGCTACTGGGCACCTGCCCGCGACATCATTCATGGGGTGCCACTTGGCCCGGACGTTCACGTTCATCAAGAGCCAACCCTTGCAGGCTGGAGGCCAGCTCCCGGAGGGGGCTTGGCCGGGCGAGAGCGAGCCAGGGTCGAAACACGCTCCCACTGTTGACGCCAAGACGCTGCTCGTCTATAATCCCCTCGTCACGGGATCACATGCAAGGGGGGAGAATATGGACCTGAGTAGTTCACTGCCATTTCTGCAAAGGGTGGTGCTGGTGACCGTCATTGCTGTCTTGGGGGTCGTCGCTATCGAGTTTCTCGGCCGGAGGGTGCTGCGTGCTATACGCGGCGCAGAGGGGATAGGCGAGGAGCGGCGGCAGCGGCTAGTGACTCTCGTCGGTGTTCTGCGGTGGGCGCTCTATACGCTGGCTGCGACTGTCGCCCTGTTGATGCTGCTTGGCAACTTTGTGGACATCACTCCCCTCCTCGCCAGCGCGGGCGTGTTCGGGCTGGCTGTCAGCCTGGGGGCCCAGTCTCTGATCACGGATCTCATCGCTGGCCTGGTCATCCTGGCCGAGAATCAATACAACGTGGGAGATGTGGTGGAGGTGGGTGGGGTAGCGGGCACGGTGGAGCGGCTCACACTGCGCGCCACCTACCTGCGGAGCGTGGAGGGAAGCCTGCATATCGTCCCTAATGGGGAGGTGCGGGTCGTCTCCAATCAGACCAAGGATTGGTCACAGGCGCTTGTAGAGGTCGGTGTGGCCTACGAGGAGGACCTGGACCACGTGCTCGGGGTGCTGCGCCAAGTGGCTGATGGGATGGCAGCGGACCCGGCCTACGCGCCGCGCCTGTTGGGTCCGCCGCAGGTGGTTGGGCCGGTTAGCCTGGGCGACTGGGCGGTCACGGTGCGGGTGATGGTCAGGACCCGGCCCGGACAGCATTGGGAAGTGGCCCGCGAGTTGCGCAAACGCATCCTCGATGTGTGCAAGAGGGAGGGGATCAGCCTGCCCTACCCGCGGCAGGAACTGCTCGTGTCACGTCTCTCCTTGGAGTAATAACCCCTGGGTGACTGTTGGGGTCGGTGCAGCAATTCCGGCCTGGGCCTTGCAATTTGTGGCCCAAGACGGACGGTTGACAATTCTGAAAGAGTCGGCTACAATAATAGCACAGTTGGGAATGTAAAAGTGTTGACCGGGACGAGTACCGGCCGGCAATGGTCCTAGAGAGGGGGGGCCAATGGCTGAAAGCCCCCTCGACCAGACGGCCGGGAAAACCACCCGCGAGCGGGCTCCCCAAATCGTTGCGGCGAGAGTATGGAGCCCCGGTCAGGCCCGTTATCGCCTCTGAGAGCGGCATTGGCTGCCGAACTTGGGTGGAACCACGTGGGAAGCCCCCCTGCGCCCCAAGGCGCGGGGGGTTTTGTTATAGTAAGGAGGAGCAAGATGTCTGAAAACGAGCACGCAAAGCAGGATCGACTCGGCCGCATTCGCCATTCGGCGGCCCATGTCATGGCTCAGGCGGTGCTGGAAAAGTTTCCCACAGCCAAGATCGCCATCGGCCCAGCCATCGCGACGGGTTTCTATTACGATTTCGACCTGCCTCGCCCGCTGACGCCGGACGACCTGGAGGAGATTGAGGCGCGGATGCGCGAGATCATCGCCGCGGGGCATGACTTTGTGTACCAGGAGGTGGATGAGGAGGAGGCGCGGCGTCTCTTTGCCGACCAGCCATACAAACTGGAATTGATCGATGGCATTCTCTCCGCCGGCACCGACGAGTATGGCGAGCCGTTGGGTGGCCCCCCCACACTCTCGATCTATAAGGATGGTCCCTTTATCGACCTCTGCCGGGGGCCGCACGTGGAGAACACGCGCCAGATCAACCCCGACGCGCTCAAGCTGCTCAATGTCGCCGGGGCCTATTGGCGTGGCGACGAACACCGGCCGATGCTGCAGCGCATCTATGGCACGGCCTGGGAGACAAAGCAGCAACTGGCCGAGTTCCTGGCCTGGCGGGAGGAGGTGGAAAAGCGGGACCACAGGCGGCTGATCAAGGAGTTGGACCTGATCAGCTTCCACGAGGAGGCCGGGGCAGGGCTGGCCTACTGGCACCCCAAGGCAGGGCGCATCCGCGTCTTGATCGAGGATGACTGGCGCAGGCGGCACCTGGAAGGCGGCTATGACATTGTCTTTACGCCCCACATCGGCCGCGCCCAGTTGTGGGAGACGTCAGGTCACCTCGACTTTTACCGCGAGGGGATGTACGCGCCGATGGATGTGGACGGGCAGGAGTACTATATCAAGCCAATGAACTGTCCGTTTCATATAATGATCTACAAGTCCTCTCGGCGCTCGTACCGTGAGCTGCCCCTGCGCTGGGCTGAGCTGGGGACGGTTTACCGCTATGAGCGCAGTGGCACGCTCCACGGTCTGCTGCGGGTGCGCGGCTTTACGCAGGATGACGCTCACATCTTTTGCACGCCGGAGCAGATCGAGGACGAGATCCTCCGTGTGCTGGATTTCAGCAAGGACCTGCTGCGTGGTTATGGCTTTGACAGTTTCAAGATCGAGCTGAGTGTGCGCGATCCCAAGACGCCGGAGAAATATGCTGGCGATGACGCGATGTGGGACCAGGCGGAGGCCTCGCTGGTCAAGGCGCTGGAAGCCCGTGAGGTGGAGTATGAGCGGATGGAGGGGGAGGCGGTCTTTTACGGGCCCAAGATCGACATCAAGATCAAGGATGCCCTGGGACGCACCTGGCAGTGTACGACGATCCAGTTCGACTTTAACCTCCCGGAGCGGTTCGATATGGTCTATGTGGGTGAGGACGGGAAGGAACACCGCCCCTATATGGTCCACCGGGCGCTTTTGGGCAGCCTGGAACGGTTCTTCGGCGTGCTGGTAGAGCACTATGGCGGGGCTTTCCCCGTCTGGCTTATGCCGGTCCAGGCCGTTCTCATCCCCATCGCCGACCGACACTTGGACTATGCTGACGAGGTGGCGCAGAAGCTCAGGGCGGCCGGACTGCGGCCCGAGGTCAATAGTTCCGGCGACAGGATGCAGGCCAAGATCCGCGACGCGCAGATGCAAAAGATCCCCTACATGCTGGTCGTGGGCGACCGTGAGGTGGAGGCCGGGCAGGTCAATCTTCGCCGTCGCGACGGTGAAAAGCTGGGGGCAATGTCGGTGGATGCATTCATCGCTCTGGCGCTGGAGGCGGTGGAGAAGAGAAGACTGATCTAGGAGCGGTGGGTCTCACAGTCTCGTGGCGGCGGTCCTCGTGACCGCCGCTACTTGTATGAAGTGGAGGCTCCAGTCGGAGTGGAGGCTCCAGCCGGCTCACCGCCTAAAGGCTCGATTCCGAACCGAGTGGGGCTTCAGCCGGAGTAGAGGCTTTAGCCGGATGGGTGTGTCACCCCCAAGAGCAAAACATGCCCATCTCGTTTCGTCTACCTTTGACACCCCCTGTCACTTGCTGTACAATGATAAGGGCGTTATCCCTCAAATCAAGGATATAGGAGGATAGGTATGTCAGGAACGGGAAAGCATTCTGCACTCTCTCTCCGGCCCGTATTGCTGCGGATCTCGTTGGTTCTCGCCCTGTGCCTGATCGTCACCGGTCAATCCACCTGGGTCGCTGCGGCGGCCTCTAGCACAAGGGGAACCCCCGCAGCGCCAGCGGCGACGGTGACGATGGGCACGCTGGCGACGAGCTCCGGCCCCAGTATCTATGACTATCAACTGCGGGCTATGCTCGACCAGTTCATCCCCACCAGCCAAGCTTACAGCACACTGCTGGTCTTTACGCAGTGCTATGGCGGGGACATGATGGACGATTTCGCCGGACGGACCGGCACGACGGTGCTCTCCGCCGGGTCGCCGGGTGAGGTGACTTACTATGGCGGCTATCACGACGACGCCGCCAAAGCGCTCAAGCCGGGGCCGGGGCGTACCTCGAACGATGTGCATAACGCCGGGGTGGCGGGCAAGGACAGGAACGAGCACCCACAGCAACAAGGGCCTGTGGCGTCGCTGGAGCCTGTCGAGCCAGAGTTGGGGCCAATCCAGAGCCGCCACGTGCTGGTCTATGCCGGGCAGCCGGCGGCGCTTGACAACAAGGACCGGGACACGATCAAAAACAACTTTGACGGCAAGCCGGGCACCATCGTCACGACGGTGGGCGGGCGTGGCGGCGCCGATGGGTATGATTATCCCGCCACGTTGGAAGGGCTGCGGGATGCGTTGCAGGCCATCGGCAGCCAGATGAACGAGAACGAGCAGTTTATCCTCTTTGTCACCGACCACGGCGACATTGACCAGGTGGATGTCGCTCCAGCTTGCGCAGAGGGCACCTGCACGACCGATCCGCTGGGCTTTGACAGCGATACTCTTGACGACCTGCTGGACGACCCCAACAACCAGCCAACGCTCAGCTTGTTCTCCGAAGGAGCGTTGCAGCCCACGCATCCTGTGGATATTGATTTTCCCCCCGATAGCTTTTTTGATGTCTCGTTCGACGTTCCGGTTGACCTGGATGCGAACGGGGTGATAGATGGCTGGATAGCCGAGGTAGACGTCACGGAAGAGAACCTGGACACACCGGAGGCGGTCACGGTCACGTATGACCCCGGTGATACCAACCTCAACCTCTCCTCCGTCAGCTTGCAGAGTGGGGCCATAGCGCGCAAGGTCCACACTCACGCCACACTGGCGACCAGTTCCGGCCCCAGTATCTATGATTACCAACTGCGGGCTATGCTCGACCAGTTTATTCCCACCGGCAACGCCCACAGCACACTGCTGGTCTTTACGCAGTGCTATGGCGGGGATATGATGGACGATTTCGCCGGACGGGCCAACACGACGGTGCTCTCCGCCGGGTCGCCCGGCGAAGTGACCTACTATGGCGGCTATCACGACGACGCCGCCAAGGCGCTCAAGCCGGGGCCGGGGCGTACCTCGGACGATGTGCACAACGCGGGAGTGGCAGGAAAGGACAAGGACGAGCACCCGCAGCAACAAGGGCCTGTGGCGTCGCTGGAGCCGGTCGACGAGGCGAGCGGGCCGATCAAGAGCCGCCACGTGCTGGTCTATGCCGGGCAGCCGGCGGCGCTTGACAACAAGGACCGGGACACGATCAAAAACAACTTTGACGGCAAGCCGGGCACCATCGTCACGACGGTGGGCGGGCGTGGCGGCGCCGATGGGTATGATTATCCCGCCACGTTGGAAGGGCTGCGCCAAGCTCTGCAGCACATCCATGGGGATATGGGCCCCGACGAGCAGTTCATCCTCTTTGTCACCGACCACGGCGACCTGGACCAGATGCACGAATCACCTCCTTGCGAGAATGGAACGTGCGTCTCGGCTCCGCTGGCTCACAGCCCGACGACCTATGGACAGATGGAGAACGACGCGAGCAACGAGCCAGGGTTGAGTCTCTTTTCCCCCGGCGACACGCCGCCTGCGCCGCCGGTGCAGGTCTATATTATGGACAGTTTCTTTGATGTCACGTTCGATATCCCGATAGACCTGGATGGTGACGGCGCGTTGACCGGTGCGGGGGAGGGCTGGCTGGCTTATCTGCCCTGGCCGGATTATGAGACCATGGCCGACCCCGGCGGCGAGACGATCACTGTCACAGGTGGGGTCTCTCTTACTCTGGGCTTTATCAGCCTGGAAAGCGGCGAGATTTCCAAGCGGTATCGCGCATACTTGCCGCTGATCTTGCGCTCTTATTGAAAACGCAGACCCCAAAACTTGGCCCCACGCAAAGCGTGGGGCCAAGTCACGGGCGCACACACAGATGTGCCCCTAACGGCCACGAGGGCCTACGCTACACAATTCTATCACCTTGTAACCATGTTCCCTTCCTGCCTGCTCAACGCCTTGTTGATCTCTGCTACCACCGCCGGCACGAGCAGCAACGGGGCGACCACGGCCCATTCCCGCAATCCCAGCGGTGCGGTGTCAAAGATTGGCCGCAGGAAGGGGAGATAGATCACGGCTAGAAGCAACAGGAGCGAAGCGCCCACGGCGTATTGCATGTAAGGGTTGGTGAAAATCCCCAGCCTGAGCAACGGGTACCGCTCTGAGCGGGCGGTGTAGGCGCGGAGGAGCTCGGAGGCGGAGAGGGTCACAAAGGCCATCGTCTCTGCCAGCTCCCGATGCCCGTCCCCCCACTTGAGCCCCACGACATAGGCGGCGAGCACCGCCGTCGTGATGGCGACCGTCTGCACGATGATGCCGCGCACCATTGAGCGGTTGATGACCGGTTCCCGCGGTGGACGGGGGGGCTGGTCCATGATGTCGGGGTCGCCCTTCTCCAGGCCCAGTGCCAACGCCGGCGCGCCGTCGGTGAGCAGGTTCAGCCACAAGAGTTGGATGGGGGTCAGAGGGGAGGGCTGCCCGGCCAGCGCAGCCAGGAAGATGACCATGATCTCGGCCATGTTGCAGGAGAGTAGGTAGTAGACGAACTTGCGAATATTGGAGTAGATGATCCGGCCTTGCTCGATGGCCGAGACGATGGAGGTGTAGTTGTCATCGGTGAGGACCATGTCGGCTACCTCTTTGGAGACGTCGGTGCCGGTGATGCCCATCGCCACGCCGATGTCGGCCCGCTTGAGCGCCGGCGCGTCGTTGACGCCGTCCCCGGTCATCGCCACCACGTGGCCGTGTGCCCGCAGCGCCTCGACGATGCGCACCTTGTGCTGAGGGCTCACGCGGGCGAAAACGTCGACGTGCTCGATCCGCTCCGCCAGCTCCTCGTCCGACATCTCGTTCAGCTCTGCCCCCGAGATCACCTCTCCCTCCGGCCGCAAGAGACCGACCTGCGCGGCGATGGCCCGGGCCGTGTGGGGATAGTCGCCGGTGACCATGATGGTGCGGATGCCGGCCTTGCGGGCCTTGTCCACTGCCAACCTGACCTCGGGCCGGGCCGGGTCGATCATCGCCACCAGGCCGATGAGCGTTAGTTCTTGCTCCACCACTTCGGGGTCCAGCGTTTCCTCTACCTCATCCAGCATGCGGTAGGCCACGGCCAGCACCCGCAGAGCCTCTCGCCCCATATCGCGGTTGATGTTCTCGATGTGCTCGCGGCGGGCGGGGGTCAGCTCTACGTTGCGCCCTTCCTCCAGGATCGAGTTGCAGCGGGGCAGGATGACGTCCGGTGCCCCCTTGACATAGGCGACGATGTGGCTTGCTTTTTCTCCTGCGCTCTGACCGTTGAGGCGGTGGATGGTGGTCATCCGCTTTCGTTCCGAGTCGAAGGGGATCTCGGCCACGCGCGGCATTTCGGCCTCGATCTCTTCCCGCCACAATCCTGCTTTGGCTGCCGCCACCACCAGCGCCCCCTCGGTGGGATCGCCCACCATCCGGTGGCCGTCCTGGTGTTCTTCCAGCCGGGCGTCGGAGCAGAGGAGGCCGGCCGTCAGCAAGGCTACGATTTCCGGGCTGTCCTGCGGGTCCGTCGGCGTGCCATAGTTATCGAACGTGCCCACCGGCTGGTACCCCTCGCCGGAGACATCGAGCCGCAGGCCAGCCACATAGAGGCGGACCGCCGTCATCTCGTTCTGGGTGAGAGTGCCGGTTTTGTCGGAGCAGATGGCGGTGGTTGAGCCGAGGGTCTCTACGGCGGGCAGGCGGCGGATGAGGGCGTGGCGGCGCACCATCTCCCGCATTCCCAACGCCAGGCAGATGGTGACGACGGCGGGCAGTCCTTCCGGCACGGCGGCGATAGCCAGGCTCACCGCCGTGATAAAGAGGTCAACGACCATCTGCGTGTACTGGGCCATATAGGCCGCCAGCCCGGCGTGAAAGAGGATGCTCAGGTCGGTGTCGCGCACCAGAGCGACGACAAAGACGAGGGCGCAGATCGCCAGCGACCCCCAGCCCAGCCAGCGCCCCAGTTGATCGAGCCGCCGCTGCAAGGGGGTCTGCTCCTCTTCGTATGACTGGATCATCTCGGCGATGATTCCGATCTGGGTTCCCATCCCCGTCGCCGTCACCACCCCGCTGCCGCGCCCGTAGGTGACGGTGGTGCCCATAAAGGCGCAATTGTCCCGGTCGCCCAGCGGCGTCTCTTCCCCCAGCACGGCAGAGGCGTCTTTTTCCACCGGCACCGACTCGCCGGTCAGCGAGGCTTCGTCAATGCGCAGGTTGACACTCTCCACCAGCCGCAGGTCGGCAGGGACATAGTTCCCCGCCTCCAAAAAGACCAGGTCGCCGGGAATCAACTCCCGCGCCGGGACGGTGACGCGGTGTCCGTCCCGCAGCACCCGCGCCTCCGGCGCGGCCAATGACTTGGCCACTGCGGGCAGATAAACTGTATTGGTCTGTGGCTCATCATTTCCGATTACCTGATCTTGGGGGATGGACGCGGCCGCTTCTTCTTCCAGCGCCGTTTCCATCCACTCCTCTAATTCTGTCGAGTAAGAGTTGGTAGGGTTCATGAGATACGCTGCCTCCAGTCCCCCGACGGCGGCCCAGAGCGCTTCTTCCGCTGGCGTCATCGGAGAGCGATTGAACAGTCGTGGCGAGTTGTGATAGAATTCGGCAACAGGTTCCTGAGCTGCCTCCGCAGGCATTGGGGGGGCGGAGGGCGAAAGCAGAACCAA
>JAOZPF010000067.1 GCA_029932895.1 Anaerolineae bacterium
GTAGGAATTTGGGAATGGTTATGACCCCCCTCTGGGCCATCTTTAGAGTAATATTTGGCATAGTTTCACCTCCTGACAACACTGCTTATCTGACATTCAGTATATCAGAAAGACGGCTTGCGGTCAAGGGGAAATCTCTAACCTTTGGCATATTCGAGCCGCCGCTCGATATGTTGGTGACCCAGCTCGAAAAACAGCTCCTGCAGGCAGCTTTGTCAGGCGGTTTAGCGCCCGGCGGTCCGGGCCGGTTGCACCGACACTCAAGGGAGACGCTACCTTGCGGCAAACAACCGGAAAATCTAGCCTCATCCGCGTTTGTCTGCGCCCCAGTTCAGAAACTGTCAGGTAGCCAGAATAGCCACCAATCGCACCCATTTACCGCATCCGGTGTCCCCCCCAATCCCCCGCAAGCGGGGGAGGAGGCCACCGGTGCTCATTACGGAGCGACCATCAGTTCCGCGGCAAAGCGGGCGATGGCCCGCGCCAGCGGTGATTCTGGTGCGGAAAGGGCCAACGGCCTTCCCTGCCCCAATGCCTGCGCCTGGGCCGGGTCGAAGGGGATGGCCGCAGCCAGCGGTTGCTTCAACACCCGTTGCAGCGCGTCGGCGCTAGGCTGCGTTCCGGAGGCCACCTGGTTGAGCAGCAGGCGCATCTTGGGCAGCCAGGGCTTGAGCGCCTGAAGCACGCCTAGAGTGGTCTGGATGGACGGCGGGTCGGCAGTGGTGACCAAGCAGATAATATCCGCCGCCTCCAGTACCGTCACTGCCCCTAACGTCAGGACCGATGGCAGGTCGATGACCACCGTGCCCAGATTCTGGCGCAGCGCCGAGAGCGTCGCCGCCGTCACTTCGCGCGATAGCCCCTCGCCAACGGTCGGCACAAAGGGAGCCGCGAGGACATGGAGCTTTGCTGGGTGGGACAGCAAATATTGGCGAATTGAGGTCTCATCGGGACGTTCCGTCAGACGCGCCAACGCGGCCCAGTTCGGCTCGGGCCGCACCCCCAGTTGCAATGCCACGTGTCCGGATGACGGGCAGAGGTCTACCAAACCCACCTGGTCCGGCGCCCGCCGGGCCATGGTGACGGCTAGATTCACCGCCACGGTCGTCGTGCCAGTACCCCCCCGCAAGCCAAGAACAGCCACCGTTCCCGCGGACGGGGCGGCGGAGGGAGCTCCCTTCTCCTCCAGAAGGCTGTTCACCCGCTCCAACAACTTGGCCATCGTCACGGGCTTGGCCATGTACTCGTCGGCCCCGGCATCCAGCGCCGCCTGCCGGTCCACCGGTTGGCCTCGCGCGGTGAGGATGATGATGGGCATGTCCGCCGTCGTCGGCTCCTGACGCAACCGCTTGCAGACCTCATAGCCAGTCATGCCAGGCATCATCACATCGATGATAGCCAGGTCGGGCCGATTAGCCAACGCCTTCTCAATGCCATCCTGTCCCTCGGCGCTGAGGACCACCTCATGCTTACCCCGCTCCTCCAGCAGCATACGGATCATCTGCAAGAGGTCGGCATTGTCGTCTATCACCAGGATACGGGCCATTGTCTTACCCTCCTTGGAGTTACTCTTCCTCCGAAAGACAGAAGGCGCCGATGTGATGTTTGTTCACCAACACGCCGCCGCCAGTGAACACGACATCGGGGCGGATGGAGGCCACCACCCGGCCATCCAGGACAGAGATGAATTCTTCCGTGTCCATCGAGAGAATGCGCCGCAGGTCGACCTTGGCAGCGAGGCGCAGGTAGCCCACGATCTCTAGCGAGGGCACGGTGAGAAAGACCTTGCGCATGTAGGAGCCCATGTAGCTGCCGTAGGCCTGCTTGCGGGAGATGGCGTCATCCTGCTGGGTGACCAGGACCAACGTCAGGTTGGCCTTGACGAGACTGGAAGCCTCGTAGGAGGCAATGATGTCGGCAGGCCGGTCGATGGGGGAGATATACGCGTTTTCCAGTTGCAGGAATCCCGTCGTAGAGTCATTGAGCAGGTCGGAGAGGCCCCGGCGGCGAACGTCCACCTGACCAGAGATGCGATAGCTATGGGTAAAAAAGTCCGCCGTCAGCCATCCGGTGCGCAGTATCTCACTCATCGGTCACTCCTCTAACCCAGCCCCAGGCGGTCCAACAGCGCGGGGGTAGGCCGTCCCTCCTCGTCCCATTCCCGCACCCTGTAGTACGCAGCCAGCATCGGCTCCAAGTCCACAGGTTGTGCTTTGGAGTGGCCGCCGGGCAGCCCCTCCTGCAATATACGCAACGGCAGCGTATCGTCGGCGCGGGTGAACCCCTCGCGCAGGTTGAACAGCCTCTCCAGGTTCCAGATTCGCTCCCCGGCCGCCAGCATCTCTCCAGTGGTGCGTTCGACCCCGGTCACCGTCTCCAGCAGGCGGGCGTAGTGGTCGGGGTTGAGGGCGAAACTGGTAAAGATGCAAGCCCCCATCGAGTCGATGACGCTGCTCAGGTCCTGGTATAGCTTGACCAATTCGGCCTTGCCCGCCGCCGAGAACCGGTCCACACTGCCGGGGGTGGCGAGGGCCTCGGGGCCGATCATGTAGGCCCGCAGGTGACAGCCACCACGGCTGGAGGTGGCGAACGCCAGTCCCATCGCCCGAAAGGCGCGGGGGTCATAGGCTGGTATCTCCAGCCCCTTGACGCTCATCGAAAGATCGGGGAAGCCAAAGCGGGCAGCCAACCGGGCCGAACCCTCTGCCAGCAACGCACCGATGCCCTCTCTGCGGCCCATCAGTTCGACGCAGCGGCGCATCGCCTGTCCATTGCCAAAGGACAGGTCGGTGCCCAAATCGGCCATGATCTGCGCCTGCATGGCGGAATCGAAAGCGCCGCGTTCCCACAGTTCCATCGCGCAGGCGATGGTGCTGCCGGCAGTGATGGTGTCCATCCCCAACTCGTTGCAGCGATAGTTGGCCTCGGCGATGGTCTCCAGGTCCCGCACTCCACACATCGGCCCCAGTGCCCAGACCGTCTCGTACTCTGGTCCCTCGCCGCTGTGGTGCGAGGTACGGGTGGCCCGTCCGCAGGCGACAAAGCAGTTGGCACAGCCGACGCTCTTTTCAAAGATCGTCTCCTTGATCGTCTCGCCGGAGATGGAGGCAGCGTCGGGAAAATACCCCTCCTGAAAATTGCGGGTAGGAAGGCCGCCATACTCGTTGATGAGGTGAACCAGAACGGCAGTGCCAAACTCTTTCAGGCTGTTCTTGGTGACGGGGTGCTCGGCAATAGCGACGCGGGCCGCCTCGCGGGCCTGCGCAAAGCCATCGGGGTCGGCGACGGGCGTGCGCTGGCTCCCGTGGACCACGAGTGCCTTGAGCCGTTTGGCCCCCATCACCGCGCCCGCCCCGCCGCGCCCGGCGGCCCGGTCGCGGTCGTTCATCACGCTGGCGAACAGGACTCCTTGCTCGCCGGCCGGACCGATGCAGGCCACGCCAGCCTTGGGATGCGTCTCGGCGCGAATGCGTTCCGTCGTCTCGTGAGTATCCGCGCCCCACAGGTGGCTGGCGTCGCGGAACTCGACCTGCCCATCGTCGATCCAGATAATGCAAGGAGCGTCAGCCGCGCCCTCGATCACCACCGCGTCGTAGCCAGCCTGCTTGAGATCGACGGCGAATCGTCCGCCGGAGTTGGAACTGAGCACTGTGCCGGTGAGAGGGGAGCGGGTGACCACCTCATAGCGGCCCGCGAGAGGGGCGCTGGTGCCGTTCAGCGGGCCGGCGGCAAAGATGAGGGGAGTAGCCGGCGAAAGAGGATCAGCACCCGGCGCGGTTCGGTCGTAAAGAATGCGCGTGCCCAGCCCGCGGCCGCCGATATAGTCGGCCGCCAGACGCGATCCAAGGGGCACGACCTGCGTCCGCCGATTCGTGAGGTCGATCCACAAAAGTTTGGCGTGATACCCGCCTTTCATCAGAAATCCTTGTCCTTTCGGTACTCCCGGTAGGGGCAGCTATGGCAGCGGCGCATATAGACCTCCCGCACCTCCCGCCGTTGCTTGGCCGTCATGTTGGAGGGGCAGATGGTACAGGGGACGACGCCCGCCTCCGCCCAGGCACCGGGGGCCTGTTGGAGCCAGCCGAGGGAGGAGAGGATAGGAACGGGGCTGGAGGTACCGATGCGGAATCGGTCCGCGGTACGCAAGTCAGTCTCCATCGCCCCGGCATAGATCAGCCGCACCACATCCATCGCGTCACGGATGCCACCGGCCGCCTTGACCCCCATCCCCGGTCCCACCGTCTCCCGCATCAGGTGAATGTGGTCGGGGGTAGCGCCAAAGGCGTCCATACCGGTCGAGTTCTTGACAAAGCTCGCCCCACTCTCCTGCGCGATCTGGCAGGCGGCGACGATCTCCTCATCCAGCAACTCGGAGGAACGGATGATCACCTTGACGTGCTCCCCTGCGGCAGCCTCCACCACCGCGCCGATCTCGTCCCTGGTGTAGGCAGGATCGCGCTTGAAGCGGCCCACGTTGAGCACCATGTCCAGTTCCACGTGTCCGACCCCCTCACCCCGCAATGACCGGCTCTGGGCTACAACGTATGCGGCCTGGTGCGCTTTGACCTTGATGGGCGACTTGCCGAGGGGAAAGTCGATGACGTAGCACTCTTTGACCGGCGTGGACTGCAAAAGCAGAGGCAGCAGGTCCACCTCCACTGGGTTGACGCAGATAGAAGCACAGCCGAAACTTGTGGCCCAATCCACCATCTTGCGAATCTTGGGCTCCTGCGTGTCGGCCTTGAGGTCGGTGACGTCCAGCAGCGATGCCAACCGCTGCGGGGTCATCCACTCGATGATCTCGACCAGCGCGTCGGGCGCGAACGTGACCAGAGGGGTGCGGACCGTTTCTTCTTTCACCACAGTTTTCCTCTAGGTGGAGTCAATCACGGACCTCCGTTCCAGCAAAGGCATAGTGGGACACCGGCCCCCAGTACTGGGGCGGCCAATAGCAGAACCACGCCTTGCCCACCAGGTTCTCGGCGGGCAGCGGTCCCCACGAGCGCGAGTCGCTAGAGTTGGCCCGGTTATCCCCCATCACAAAATATTCACCCTGGTCCAGATCCCACGCCCCGGAGCCGGACATACGGGAGGAGATGTATGGTTCCTCCAGACGGTAACCGTCGATCCATACCGCGCCATCGCGGATCTCGACCATTTCCCCTGGCAGACCGATGATGCGCTTGATATAGTCGTCGTGGCTGCCGTTGGGGGGTCGAAAGACCACGATATCGCCACGGTGGGGGTCCCCCAGCCGGTAGCTCAACTTGCTCACGATCACATACTGCCCAGTGTGCAGCGAGGTCTCCATACTTGTCCCCCGCACTTGGAAGCGGCCGGTGAGGGTGTTGACGACAAAGAAAACGATCAGGGTAAGGACCAGGGTCTCGACGATGTCCCGCAGGGGGGACCGTCCGCCAAAGGCGCGGGAGAGAGAGACATCGCGCTCCTCCGCCTCGAGTTCCTCATCCGGTACGTTGTCTGGTTCCAGGGCTGACCTCCTGCGTGTTGTTGGTGCGGGCGCAAGTACGCCCGGCGTCTGGCAAAAATGATTATAGTACATGATGGGAAGGGGGGCAAACCAGCCTCCACGTGGTACAGACGCGCCGGCCTGCCTTCTATCGCAGAGGCAGACGCGACGCACCTACTCGCCCCAAACTGAAGCGCACCCCCCCGCCCGCGTGCGTTGACACCTTTCCTCTCCAGTGCTATACTAAACATGCAACAGGCACCCCCCGCGCACATTGATCTCTCAACGGATATCTCCAGCATATCAGCCTGCTGCTCATCCTTGAGGAGGAAGTGAAACGATGACAAGGATACCCAAACGAACGCGCTGGTTGGCTCTTGGCGGTATGGCCCTGCTCCTGGCTGCACTGGCCTGCGGCCCCTCCGGGCCTTCGCCCACCCCCGCTCCCCTTCCCACCAACACAGAGGCGGCAATGGTCACACCGACAACCTCTCCCTCCGCCCCCCCCGCGCAACCCACCGAGGGGGGTCCGCCACCAGAGGTGACTACCGAGGCCGGCTGCACTCTTAACGCCAGCTATGTGGCCGACGTGACGATCCCCGACGATACCGAGTTCCCGGCGGGAGCCTCCTTCACCAAGACCTGGCGGATGCGCAACAGCGGTACCTGCGCCTGGGAGGCGGGGACGGCGATCGTCTTTTCCTCCGGCGAGCGGATGGGCGGGCCGGATGCCGCGCCGGTGGGAGCTGTGTCCCCTGGCGCAACGGTGGATATCAGCGTGAACCTGACGGCACCAGCAGCCCCCGGCACCTACCGCGGCTACTGGCAGTTGCAGGCCCCCGACGGCACTCGCTTCGGCACCATAGTCTATGTGCAGATCGTCGTGCCCGAGCCGGCGACCGAGACCCCGACGCCAGCCGTCACGCCCTCTGCCAGCGAGTGCGTCGACCCGGACCCGGCTCTGGAACCGATCCTGAACCACGCCGAGGACCTCGGCTATGACCTGGGTTGCCCCACCGCACCAGCCTTCGACGTCTCCGGGGCATTTCAAGAGTTCTGGGCCAACGTGGACGACGTCAACCCGCACACCCACTTCCGCAGCCTGATGATCTGGCGCTCCGACGAGCGCGAGATCTATGTCATCGACGGGGAGGACACGGACGCCTCCCAGGGCAACCTCCTCGCCTACACCGACTTTTGGGAAGAGGGACAGGACGAAGTGCCCCCCGGTTGCGCCGCGATGACGGTGCCGACGGGCTACCAACTGCCAATCCGCGGTTTTGGCAAGATCTGGTGCGAGAACAACCTGGTCGATGCGGTGGGTTGGCCGGCGATGCACGAGGCCGCTGTCTCTCTCCGCATCCAGCCGATGCAGACCGGCCTGCTGCTCAAAGTGTCCGGCCCCATATCACCCGGCTACCTTATCGCCCTGGACTATCGGGCCGTCTATGCCGTGACGCAGATGGCAGCACCATGAGTGCGCAGCCTCCCGGTGGTGATAACTCGCTCTGACCGGAAGGAGATAAAAATGAAAAGCCGCTTGCTGACCACCGTGGGGTTGGCCATTGGGTTGACCCTCCTAGTTCTGGCCCTGCTAGCACTACTCGGCCGCCTGCCAGAAGCGGTCCATGCCGCCCCCACCGCCCCCATCACACGCTACGTCTCGACCAGCGACCCGACCTGCGGCGGCAACATCCCCTGCTACACCGTCATCCAAGATGCGGTGGACGCGGCCGGCGATGGCGACGTCATCCTGGTGGCGACCGGTACCTACACCACTCTGAACGCCTACGGCGGTCACGGGCAGGTCCTCTACATCAGCAAGACCGTGACGATCCGCGGCGGGTATGACAGTGCCTTTGCTGTCTGGGACCCGGAGGAGTTCCCCGCTATTCTGGATGCCAAAATGTGTGGGCGGGTGGTCTATATCGACGGCGACGTCGCGCCCACGCTGGAGGGGCTGTGGGTGACCCGTGGCGCGACGACGGCCAGCGGCGGCGGTATCGCCAGCAATCACGCCAGCCCCGTCATCAGCGGCTGCCACATCTATGACAACGCGGCGGGGTACGGCGGCGGGGCCTGGATCTTTGATAGCGACGGGGCTGTGCTGGTGAACAACGACCTGTACAACAATACTGCCGATTGGAGCGGCGGCGGGGTCAATCTGAGCTGGAACAACAACACCCTAATCACAGGCAACACCATCCACAACAACGAGGCTGACTCCGGCGGCGGAGTGGGCGTCCACGATAGCACCAATGTCGTGGTGACGGACAATGAACTCTACGACAACGCAGCCAGCAGCAGCGGCGGCGGAATGCGCCTCTCATCCGGCAGCCGCGTTGCGGTGACGGGGAACCGGATCCACGAAAACGAAGCCCACTTCGGCGGCGGAATCCGCACAGACGAGGTCAACACCGCCACCCTGACAGGCAACTTTGTCTACAGCAACACCGCCAATTCTGGCGGTGGAGCCTACGTCATGGGGAGGCTCGGCGGCCTGACCTCCGCCCCCGCCTACAACTTTCGCTTCCCCGTGCTCGACGGCAACACCTTCATCAGCAACTCCGCCACTTCGCTGGGCGGAGGCATCTACCTGCACGGTGAGCTCACCTCCTGTATCACCATGACCAACAACATCGTCGCCGCCAACCAGGCCGCCACCTCCGGCCCGGGGGTCTATGTCAAGGGGGTCTCAGCCCTGATGCGCCATACCACCATCGCCCGCAACACCGGCGGCGACGGCGTTGGCGTCTATGTGACCAGTGGCGGCGCGGTGCTGAGCAACACCATCCTGGTCAGCCAGACGGTGGGAATCCACGTCGATGGGGATAGCTGGGCCGATCTGGAAACCACCCTGTGGGGGGCTGGCGCGTGGGCCAACGGGAGCGACTGGGACGGTCCAGGGAGCATCACCACCGGCGTGGTCAACCTGTGGGGCGACCCGCGCTTTGCCAATCCCGCCGTGGGCAACTATCACTTGCGCGGCGATTCCCCCGCCATCGACGCGGGGGTAGATGCCGGCGTGGCGACCGACATCGACGGCGACCCACGGCCCCGCGGCGCAGCGCCCGACATCGGGGCCGACGAGTCCACCTGCCTGGCCCGCACGGGCGGGGTGGACTACCCCACGATCCAGCAGGCGGTGCGCGCCGCCACGCTCGGCGGCACGGTGTGGGTGGCGGAGGGAACCTGCTACGAGAACGTCGCCATCACCAGGTCGCTGACGCTGGAGGGGGGCTGGAACACCGCCTTCAGCGCGCGCTTCACCGACCCGGCCCAGCACACCACCGTCGACGCAGCGCGGGCCGGGCGCGCCATCAGCATCACCAAGGGAGGTTCCATCCCTGTCGTCACGGTGGATGGCTTCACCATCACCGGTGGGGATGCCAGCGGATTGGCGGGCAGCGGTCCCTATGGCTACGACATCGGCGGCGGGGTCTATGGCTACCTTGCCACCGTCACGCTCTCCAACTGCGTGGTGCGGGATAACGTCGCCAGCGCCAGCACCATCGGCTGGGGTGGCGGAGTGGGCTTCTACATCTGCAACGTCACGCTGACGGACAACCTCATCGAGGAGAACGTCGCCAGCACCTTTAGCAACGGCTACGGCGGCGGGGTGTATATGCGCTCTGGCAGCGGTACGGCGCGCGAGAACACGGTACGGGACAATGTCGCCAGCACCAGCAGTGCCGGCTGGGGCGGCGGGTTGAGCTTTTACATGGGCAGCTACACGATGGAGGACAACGTGGTGGAGGGAAACGTCGCCACGGCTGCATCGTACACCGGCTACGGCGCGGGGGTGCAGGTCTACTTCGCCACCCTCGATATGGAGGGCGATATCATCCGGGATAACGACGCCGCGGCAGGCGGCGGATTTGGGTATGGGGGCGGTGTCTGGGCGGGAGAGAACTCTACGCTCACGATGGACGACGTCGAGGTCTCGAGCAACAACGCCACCTTCGGCGGCGGGGTGTACGCCGACGATAGCCCCGATACTACATTGATCGACGTAGCGCTCCTGAGCAACACCGCCGAGATGGGCGGCGGCTTCGAGCTGAGCGGCAGTCCCGGCAGCAAGCTGATCGACAGCGAGATCGCTGGCAACACCTCCGGCTATGGCGCGGGGGGCTGGCTCACCAACAGCGGCAGCAGCGAGCTGACGGGGAACCGGATCCACGACAACACCTCTGCCGGCCTCGCCGGAGGCGTCTGGGTCAACGGGAGCGACAACACTGCCCTGAGGGGCAACTGGGTTTATAGCAACGCAGCCCACGATGACGGCAGCGGGCTTTTCTTGATGCTGAGCGATGACGTGTTGCTGGTGAACAACGTCGTCGCCGAGAACCGCATCACCGGCAACGGCAAGGGGGCCGGTATCCGCGTCGAGGGGGGCACGGCCAGTATGCTGCACACCACCCTGGCCGGCAACAGCGGCGGTGATGGCAGCGGTCTCTGCCTCACCTTCACCAGCACCGTCGCCATGACCAACACCATCCTGGTCAGCCAGACGGTGGGAATCACGGTGGCGACGGGGAGCACCGCCACCTACAGAGCGACGCTGTGGGGCGCTGGGGCGTGGGACAACGGCGATGACGTGGGCGGGAGCGGCACATTACTGGGCAGCGCGCCGAACTATTGGGCGGAACCCGGCTTCCACGATGCTGCCTACCACCTCGGCATTGGCTCGCCAGCCATCGACGCCGGGGTGGACGCCGGGGTGACTACCGACATCGACGGCGGCCCGCGGCCGCTGGGGGAGGGACCCGACCTGGGCGCGGACGAGGCACGGTTCCTCTTTTTGCCGCTGGTGATGCGGAACTACCACTAACTCTTGGCAGTCCCACCAGCGGGGGAGGCGGGCCTCGGAGTGGGGCCTGCTGGCAGACGACAGATTCAAGGAGCAAGGGCAATGGGCTTGGAACTTGCTGCTCGCGATTCCAGTGGCTATCTGTACCAGCGGCATAGTGATAGCCGCCCTGGCGTGCGGCCTGTCCTTCTTTCTGTTCGGTGCATTCGGGCGAGTGAGCGGCTTGAACAGACTGGCAGAGCGGTATCCCGCAACCAGCCGACCAGAGGGGCAGAGGCTGGACAAGCAGACGGTGCAGGTGGGAGCGGTGCGGTACAGAAGATGTGTGGAGGTGTGCATCAGCCCCGCGGGGCTCTATTTGTGGGTGCACCCCTTTGCGAGCAGGTACCCGCCGCTGATGATCCCGTGGGGGGAGTTCGGCAGACCGCAGCGAACAATGATCTACTGGCAGAGCGCGGTCAAAATGGGTGTCGGAGCGCCCCCAGTGACAACAGTGGCCTTCAAGCAGGGGCTGTTCGCCAAGTTCAAGCCCTATCTGCCGGCAGCGTAGCGCAAGCAGTGTCGATCTCTGCATCGGTGACCCATCCCAGCGGCTGCCTCACACTATGGAGCGATTAAACAGATGAGAAGAAATACAAAACTGGAACGTGCCTCAGCAGCGGGGGCCGCCATCGGGGCTGCACTGGCCCTGATGGGGTTGCTACTCCTGGCTGGAACATCACAAGTAGCCCACGCTGGCCCAGGTGGTTTACTGTTCGTCAGCACGAGCGGCAGCGGCAGTGCCTGCTCCCAAACCTCCCCCTGTGCTCTGCAAACAGCACTGGGGCTGGCGAACGACGGCGACACGATCCGTGTGTCCCAGGGTACCTACGCAGAGACGGTGGTTATCACCAAGAGCATCACCCTGGAGGGCGGCTGGAACGGAGATTTCACTGCCCGCGACTGGAATACCTACGTCACGACCATTGACGCCCATCGGCTTGGCTCGGTCATTCAGATTCACGGCGCCGTCACCTCCACCATCGAAGGGTTCGTCATCACCGGCGGCGACGCTAGCGCGCACCTGGGCTGGGGCGGCGGCATCGAGGTCTATGGCAGCTCGCTCAGCAACAGGAGCGCCGTGACTATCACCCACAACGTCATCAGCGACAACATCGCCTGCCGCACCGGCTCCTGCCATGGTGAAGGGGGCGGCATCCGCGTCGGCATCAGCACGGTGGTCATCGAGTACAACACCATCATCAGCAACGTCGCTTGCTTCAGCGATGACATCGACGGCAAGGGTGGCGGGGTCGCGATCGGCTGGGGCACAGATGCCACGCTGCGAGGCAACACCATCGTCAGCAATACCGCCATCTACACCCCCATCAACCCTGCGATTGGTCGGGGCGGCGGAGTCTATGCCTACAGCTCCAGCAGCACCCTGATAGATAACGAGATT
This sequence comes from Anaerolineae bacterium, assembly GCA_029932895.1. GTDB lineage: Bacteria > Chloroflexota > Anaerolineae > B4-G1 > DUEL01 > JAOZPF01. The sequence continues at coordinate 11,722 of JAOZPF010000067.1, forward strand.
AGCGGCAACGTAGCTGCCGTGGACGGTGAAGGACGCGGAGGCGGCGTCTATGCCGGCGGCAAGCTCTACGGCAACCACATCTTTAGCAACACCGCCAGCGTCAACGGTGACGGCTACGGCGGCGGGGTCTGTGCCGACTATGTCACCGCTTTTGATGACAACATCGTCCAAGGCAACATCGCCAGCCGGAACAGCGACGGCAGCGGCGGCGGGGTCTGGGCCAGATACTTGAGGCGGGCAGAGCGCAACACTGTCGTGGGCAATACAGCCACGCGCGGCGGCGGCTTCTATTACAGCGCCTACCCCACCTCCCTCACCCTGCGCGACAACCTCATCGCCCGCAACAGCGCCACCGGCACAAGCACCTCGGTCCCACATGATGGCGGCGGCGGAGTCTATAGCACCGCCGACCGGGTCGAGATCATCGACAATCAGATCCTCAGCAACACGACCATCAACGGGGCAGGTGGCGGCGTGTTCCTTGCCGGTGGTTCTAGCTGCGCGCTCCGGGGCAACCAGCTCATCAGCAACACCGCCATGGCCGGCGGCGGGGTGGT
>JAOZPF010000303.1 GCA_029932895.1 Anaerolineae bacterium
AGGCGGAACAGGTTCTTTAACACCACCTCCGGCTCCACCGTGCGGCTCAACTCGATCACCAGCCGCATCCCGCGGCGGTCGGATTCGTCCCGCAGGTCGGTGATGCCGTCGACGCGGCTCTCCCGCACCAGGTTGGCGATGCGCTCCACCAAGTTGCTCTTGTTGACCTGGTAGGGCAACTCGGTGACCACCAGACGGTGGCGGGAGCGGCTCATCTTTTCGACGTGAACCCGGGCGCGGACGGTGACGCGGCCTCGGCCGGAGCCGTAGGCGGAGCGAAGCGCGTCCTCGGTGTCCTCTCGCTGACGGTAGACCAAACCGCCGGTGGGAAAGTCCGGCCCACGAATGAACTGCATCAGGTCCTCGACGCCAACGTCATCCAGTTTGCGCCAGTTGTCGAGCAAATAGATCAGCCCGTCGCAGACCTCGCCCAGGTTGTGGGGCGGGATGGAGGTCGCCATCCCCACGGCGATCCCCGACGAGCCGTTGACCAGCAGGTTGGGGATGGCGGCGGGCAGGGCCGATGGCTCCTGCAGCGTGTCGTCAAAGTTGGGGACAAAGTCAACGGTCTCTTTCTGGATGTCAGCCAGCATCTCCATAGCGATGGGAGCCAGCCGCGCCTCGGTATAACGCATCGCGGCAGGGCTGTCGCCATCTACCGAGCCAAAGTTTCCCTGCCCGTCGACCAGGGGGTAGCGCAGGCTGAAATCCTGGGCCATCCGCGCCATGGCATCATAGACCGCCGCATCGCCATGGGGGTGGTACTTGCCCAGCACCTCACCGACGATGCGGGCTGATTTCTTGAACGGCGTGTCGGGGCGCAGGCCCAGCTCGTGCATCGCGTAGAGGATGCGGCGCTGGACCGGCTTGAGGCCGTCGCGGGCGTCGGGCAGCGCCCGCGCCACGATGACACTCATAGCGTAGCTCAGGTACGCCTCCTGCATCTCGGATTCGATGTTGACCTGGCGGACAGTCCCGATCTCCATGCTCCGCTCCTCGTTCTGTTCTGGGCCTAACTATACGCGAAGGTGGGCAGTCTGTCAATCCGCCGCGCCACGGGGGGCGTTTCAGTTTTGGGCAGGTTGCCCGGCAGAGGTGGTGCGGCGCACCTCCGACGTGCATTGCTTTTTCACCCGCTGTCCTCTTTCCTATGGAAGGTCCTGCTCGGAGGTGCGTCGCACTTGCTCGGTGGGGTACATTTCACTTTGGGGGCAAGCCGCCGATGTGGCACAAGCTGCCAGCTTGCGAGGGACGTGCTTCAGCTTGAGAGCAGACCGGTGGCCTGCCCCAAACTCGTCCCTAAACTGAAATGCCTCCGCTCGGGACCGCTCTTGACAGCGGAGGTGTTTAGGAGTACAATGTAAACTGACCGGTCGGTCTACTGCTGTCTGGGCCAGGTGCCAGCGCTTTTGCCAGGCCAGGCACGGCGGTAGGTCGGATGGTGCGGGAAGCGAAAGTGATCTGGGAGGAAGAGCGATGACCCCGCGTCCTGACGTATCCAAGGAGCGCCGCGCCCAAATCGCCAGGGCGGCCCTGACCTGTTTTGCCCGCAAAGGGTACAACAACACCACTATGGACGATATCGCCGCCGAAAGTGGCCTGAGCAAGGGCAGTCTCTATTGGTATTTCGAGAGTAAGGAGACATTGCTCAAAGTGGCGATTCTATCGTTCTTCAAGAGCTCTTTTGGCCAGGAGGCCATCGCCGCCCTGGAACAGCTACCCACCGCCACCGCCAAGATACGCGCCCTGGCTGCCGAGATGGCGACACTGGGCCAGGGGGCCGGGGGGCTGTTCAACCTGTTCCTCGAGTTCTGGGCCTCCAGCCAGCACCGTGAGGAAGCGGCCCAGGTGTGGACCGATATGCTCCTCCAGTACAAAGAGATCGTGGTCAGGATCATCGAACAGGGGATCGAAAGTGGCGAGTTCAGGCCAGTGGACACGGAGGGAGTGGTCTGGTCGCTGATGGCAGCCTACGACGGGCTGGCGGCCTACATCATGTTGATACCAGAGCTGGATATAGCCAAGATCAGCGCGGCGTTCGTCGAAACGCTCCTGAGCGGCCTGCTTGTCCAAGAGGGGGCGAGGCGGGAATCGAGCCCGCTGGGAGAACGGGGGCCGTAATTCAGCCCGCGGAGGGAATATGACGGAAGAATCGAACAATCCCTACGATATCTGCACCTGGCGTCCCGCGTCCGAGTGTGAGGGCTGTTCCATCGCGGGCCAGTTGAAATGCCGCTTTAACTGGGGCGATCTGCTCCACTTTATGGCAATGTTCTTCGCCTTTGCCATTCCCGCCGTCATCGGCGTGATTCGCGGTGGGTACGGCTGGTACCTCCTGGGCTGGGCGGCGTTCTTGATGATCTTTTTCCAGTTGTGGGAGATCCGTATCCTGTGCAGTCACTGTCCCTATTACGCCGAAAAAGGACGGACGCTGCATTGCATCGCCAATTATGGCTCTTTCAAGGCCTGGAAGTACCACCCTGAACCGATCAGCAAGGCGGAGACGATTCAGCTCATCATCGGCTTCATCATCCTGGGCGGGTATCCGTTCCCGTTCCTGCTCCTCGGCGGGCAGTTCGCCTGGGCACTCGTGGCCGCGTGGGGGCTGTTCCTCTTCTTTTGGACGCTGCGCAAGTACACCTGCTCGCAGTGTGTCAACTTTTCCTGTTTCTTGAACGCCGTGCCTCAGCAAGTGGTTGACGAGTACCTGGCCCGCAATCCCGTGATGCGGGAGGCGTGGGAGGCGAGTGGCTGGCAAGCTGGGGGCGAGCGATGATTGCCTGGATTAACCTGGCTGTATTGATCGTCTCGACTGCGCTGACACTGTATTTCTACGTCAGGAGCGCCGGCCCCGCCGCGCTGGAAAAGAGAATTGGCGAGGTCGCTTACCGCAAATGCACGCAGTACAGAATTATTTCCTCAATCTTTATGACGCTCGCCAGTATCAACTATGTGGTCTATGTCTTTTACCCCCTGCCGCTGCCACTGGCCCGCACCTTCCCCTGGCCCTGGTGGGTTTCGGCGTTGATCGCAGCCGCGATCGCCGTCCCTTCCGGCTATCTGTTCTTCCGGGGGATGAAGGATGCGGGGGAAGAGACGATGCTCGTCAAGAAAGAACACGCCCTGTACGGCGGCAGTTACGAGAAAATCCGCCACCCCCAGGCCGTCGGCGAGCTGCCTTTCTGGTGGGT
>JAOZPF010000304.1 GCA_029932895.1 Anaerolineae bacterium
ACCCAACCTGGTTCCGGTCTTTGAGTTTGGCGGCACCGGCGCGCAGTTGAAAAGGCTGCCGCGGGCGGTGGGAGAAAGCCGCACCTTTTACCGCGCTGTGGCTGCCTCCGGCATCTGCGATATTATGGAGACGGCAGCGCGTGGCTTTGTGGACTTTGGTTTCCTGGGTGGAGCTCAGATCGACCCCTATGGCAACCTGAATTCTACCATCATCGGCCCTCAGCACCACCCGCCCAAGGTGCGACTTCCCGGCTCTGGCGGGGCCAACGATGTGGGGTCGCTGTGTTGGCGCAATATCATCATCATGCGCCACGACAAGCGTCGCTTTGTGCCCAAGGTGGATTTCGTCACCACCCCTGGCTACCTGACCGGCCCAGGGGCGCGGGAGGAAGCTGGCCTGCCGCCGGGAACTGGTCCCTACCGCGTGGTGAGCACGCTGGCCCTGCTCGACTTTGAGGGGGAGAGCAAGCGGATGCGTCTGCTGGCGACCAACCCCGGGGTGACGGTGGAGCAGGTCGTGGAGAACACCGGCTTTGAGTTGATCATCCCCACCGAGGTGGGCCGGAACGAGCCGCCGACGGAGGAGGAGTTGCGTATCCTGCGGGAGGAAGTGGATCCGGAGCGGTTCTACATCTAATGACTACCTACAGAGTGATTGTCAATCCGGTCGCCGGTCGGGGGGCCGGCGACCAGGCCGCTTCTCACATCGAGCACGGATTGAGCCGATATGGGCTGGAGTTTGACCTCGTGCGCACGGAGCAGCCGGGGCACGGCATCGACCTGGCGCGGGAGGCCGCCGTGGCGGGGTACGACTGCGTGGTCGCCGCTGGCGGCGACGGGACCGCCAACGAGGTCATCAACGGCTTGATGCAGGCCAAACAGGAGGGGGCGGACGGTTGCGCGATGGGGGTGCTGTGCGTCGGACGGGGCAACGACTTCGCCTACGGCGCGGGCATCCCGACCGACCTGGAGGCGGGCCTGGCGACGTTGGCCCAGGGGCAGCGCCGCTTTATTGATGTGGGACGGGTCGTCGGCGGCCTCTATCCGCAGGGGCGCTACTTTGGCAACGGCATCGGCATCGGCTTTGACGCCGTCGTCGGTTTCGAGGCGGTCAAAATGACCCACTTGAGCGGCTTTTCGAGTTACCTGGTGGCTGTGCTCAAGACGGTCTTTCTCTACTACAAGGCCCCCCTCGTCACGATCGAGTACGGGGAGCGGTCGATCGAGCAGCGTTCGCTGATGATCTCGGTGATGAACGGGCGGCGGATGGGTGGCGGCTTTATGATGGCCCCGCAAGGGCGGCCCGATGACGGTCTGCTCGACCTGTGTATCGCCCGCGAGGTGAGTCGCGCCCGCATCTTTGGTCTCATTCCTCACTTTGTGCGGGGCACACAGGCCACACAGGAGGCTGTGCAGACCGGGCAGGCGCGCCACGTCGTCGTCACGGCGGTCGAGGGAGTGCTGCCCGCTCACGCTGATGGGGAGACGCTGTGCCTCGATGGTCAGAGGCTGGAGGTGGAGTTGCTGCCCCACCAGCTTGAGGTCGTCTGCCAGTTGCCGGAGTGAGAAGATGGTGCAGGATAGAGAGAGCCGCACGGTGACCCTCACCGGGCGGGTGGTGTTCTCGACAATCAAAACGCTTACCCGCGTTCTGTGCCGGGTGGACGATGCCCAGTTGGCCCGAGTGCCGTGGCGGGGGCCGCTCATCATTGTCGCCAACCACGTCAATTTCCTCGAAGTGCCGCTCGTCTATACCCACCTGCTGCCGCGCCCGGTGGTTGGCTACTCCAAGGTCGAGACCTGGGATAATCCCGTCAAGGCATTCCTTTTTGATCTGGCTGGCATTATCCCCTTGCGTCGGGGCGAGGCTGACGTAAGGGCGCTGCGACAGGGGCTGGAGGCGTTGGCGCGGGGGAGCATCATGGCCGTGGCTCCCGAGGGAACCCGCAGCGGCCATGGACGGCTGCGGCGGGGGCTGGCTGGAGTGGTCTTTTTGGCGCTGCACAGCGGTGCGCCTCTCCTGCCCCTGGTCTATTATGGCGGCGAGCGTTTCTGGGACAACCTGACCAGGCTGCGCCGCACCGACTTTCACATCGTGGTGGGCGATCCGTTCTTCCTGGATGCGCGAGGGGCCAGGGTGACGCGGGTGGTGCGGGAGCGCATGATCACCGAGGTGATGTATCAGATGGCGGCGCTGCTTCCTCCTGCTTACCGTGGCCTCTATGCTGATCTCTCTCAGGCGACCGAGCACTATGTGCGCTTTCCGCCTGGCGCGCAGAGCAATCTGTACCGCGCCCGAGGCGGTCGACCAGGGGGAGAGAGGTAGAGAAGGCCGCTGGCATGCTCTCGCTGGAGAGGCAGGAGGCATACCGGAGCCGCTATGCTGCCGCGAACCCTGGCTGGCGGCCCGCCAGCCACGTTTACCGCGACCTGGTGGTGGCTCACCTGACAGCTACGACCCGCGTGCTCGATCTGGGCTGCGGGCGCGGCGGCATTCTCGAGGAGTTGTACCAGCGGGTGGGGTTGGCGGTGGGGCTGGACCCCGACCTGCTCTCTCTGCGCGAGCATCGCGTCCCGCTTCTGCCTCGCGTCTGTGGGCTGGCGGGGGCGCTGCCCTATGCCGATGAAAGCTTCGACCTGATCTGTTGCTCCTGGGTGTTGGAGCACCTCGCCGATCCGGCCCGTGCTCTCGCCGAGGTGGCGCGGGTGCTGGCACCCGGCGGCCACTTGGTCCTGCTCACGCCTAATCGCTCTCACCCGCTTCTGTTGCTCAATCGGCTGCTCGGCTGGACGCGCGGGCGGTTGGTGGGCCGGCTTTATGGCCGGGCTGAAGCGGACACTTTCCCCGCTTTTTACCGGGCCAACACGCCGGCGCGGCTCCGCGCTCTGTTGGGCCGGGTTGGTCTTGAGCTTGACCTCACTTTGGTGGGCGATCCCACCTACCTGGCCTTTGGCGACGTTTTCTTCCGTCTGGCCTGCCTGCTGGAGCGGTTCATCCCGACGGCGCTGCGGGTGCATTTGGTCGGTGTGGCGCACGGGTGACAGGCACGACGGGTGCGGGCGGGTGCAATATAGCCCCTCGTGGGCGTGGACGGGCACGAGCACACACGGGCACGAGGCCCTATGCTACGTGTGGGGGGGTGGCGGGCGCGACGGGTGCGGGCGGGCGCAAATAGGCCGTAGTATAGCC
>JAOZPF010000305.1 GCA_029932895.1 Anaerolineae bacterium
CTCTTTTTGCTGTATAATATGGTTCGTATAGGGTCCATTATGCGAATCTTGGGGGTAACAAGCGACCAGACGACCAATTGCTCTGCACTGCACCGCCCCACCCCACACGGAGGTCTCGATGGACGAAAACGCCAAGCAGCGGACAAAAGTAGACGAATCACTGCCATCAACAAAGGTAACAGAAAGTGTATTGACTGTGCAACAAGCACTGGAAAAATATCTGCGCGAGGTGGCCCAGAGTCGCACCCCACTCACCCACCGCACCTACCGCCAGGCCGTCCGCCGCTTTGCCCAAATGCTCCGCGAACGGGGAGTCCCCCCCACTACCACGCCGGCCTCCTATCTCTGCGCCAAGTGGATAGCCTGGTTCATCGAGGACCTCCATCCCTATGCCGTCGCCACGGAGCAACTCTACCTCACCGCTCTTTATGGCTTTTGCGAACAGGCCGTCGCCGAGGGCTGGGCCGAGCTCAATCTGCCTGCCATCAAACGGCTCCGCCAGCGACGCACCCGCCGCGCCGCCACACGACTCCCCCCGTTCCCCCGCGACGAGATCGAGCGTGTCCTGGAAGAGGTGGACCAAGCTGCCGTCGCACCCAGCGACGACCTGCACGCAAGATTGCGCCTTCTGCGCGATCGCGCATTTCTCTTTACCCTAGCTGACACCGGCCTCCGTGTCGCCGAGGCCTGCAGCCTGACCCGCGGTCATCTGGACTGGCGCGAGGGACGAGCTATCGTCCTGGGCAAGGGTAACCGCGAGGCCGTGGTCCGCTTTTCCACCCGCAGCCTGCGCCGCATTCGTGCCTACCTGGACGCGCGGGCAGAACTGGACGGCGCACAGGGCCGCCGTCTCGACAGCCTGCCCCTCTTTGCCCGCCACGACCGGGGAGCCGGCAAGCGCGTCCTTGCCCTCTCCACCCGCGCGGCACAAAAGATCGTCGAGCACTGGGTGGTGGCAACGTTGGGCCAGGAGGCGCGCGGCACCATCACTCCCCACACCTTCCGTCACTATTTTGTCACCGTGGTTCTCCTGGCTAGCGGCGGCAACATCCGCCTGGCACAGGAACTGGCGCGTCACCGCTCTATCGCCACCACGCAGCGGTACACACACCTCAGCGATGACGAGCTGGACCGGGGATACCGGGAGGTGTTCGAGTAGCGCCCCACCCTATGTTGACAAACCTGCCTACATGACCTAATATTCTCTTCAGAACCTTCCATGGAGGCTACAAATGAGCTTGGATGATAAAATCGAACAGCTACACCAAATGCGCGAACAGGCCCGCAAAGCCGGCGGCGAGGCCCGCATCGAGCGACAACACGCCAAGGGCAAGATGACAGCCCGCGAACGGGTGGAAAAGCTCCTCGATCCCGGCTCCTTCCGCGAACTGGACATGTTCGTCACTCACCGCGCCACCGGCTTTGGCGTCGAGAACAACCGACCGCTCGGCGACTCGGTCGTCACTGGCTGGGGCACGATCAACAACCGCCTCGTCTATGTGTTCTCCCAAGATTTCACTGTTTTTGGCGGCTCTCTCTCCGAGGTCCACGCGGAAAAGGTGTGCAAAATCATGGACCTGGCGATCAAGAACGGCGCGCCAGTAATCGGCCTCAACGACTCCGGCGGCGCGCGCATCCAGGAGGGGGTCGCCTCTCTGGCCGGATACGCCTACATCTTTTTGCGCAACGTCCTCGCCTCCGGCGTCGTGCCTCAAATCTCGGCCATCCTCGGCCCCTGCGCCGGCGGCGCGGTCTATTCCCCCGCCATGACAGATTTCATCGTCATGACCAAGAGCACCAGCCACATGTTCATCACCGGCCCCGACGTCATCCGCGCTGTCACCCACGAGGAGGTGACGCACGAGGATCTGGGCGGGGCAATGGCCCACGCCTCCAAGAGCGGTGTGGCCCACTTTGCCGCCGAGAACGAGGAGCACAGCCTTGACCTCGTCCGTCAGCTCCTCTCTTATATCCCCCAGAACAACCTGGAGGACCCGCCATTTGTCCCTACCGCCGACCCGGAGGACAGAATGGACGATGCCCTCAAGACCATCATCCCCGACAGCCCGATGAAGGCCTACGATATGAAGGATGTCATCCGCCACGTGGTGGACGACGGCCAGTTTCTGGAGGTTCACGAACACTGGGCGCAGAACATCATCGTCGGTTTTGCCCACCTGGGCGGCTTTTCCATCGGCATCGTTGCCCAGCAGCCAATGATCCTGGCCGGCGTGCTGGACATCAACGCTTCGCGCAAAGCGGCCCGCTTTGTCCGTTTCTGCGACGCCTTCAATATCCCCTTGATCACGTTTGTGGACGTGCCGGGCTTTCTGCCGGGGGTGGAGCAGGAGCACGGCGGGATCATTGTCAACGGGGCCAAACTCCTCTGGGCCTACTGTGAGGCCACCGTCCCCAAGATCACGATCATCACGCGCAAGGCCTACGGCGGGGCGTATGACGTGATGAGCTCCAAGCACATTCGCGGCGACATCTCCTACGCCTGGCCCACAGCCGAGATCGCCGTTATGGGGCCGGAGGGGGCGGTCAACATCGTCTTCCGTAAGGAACTGGCCAAGGCAGATGACCCACAGGCGGAGCGGGAGCGGCTGGTGCAAGAGTACCGCGAACAATTCGCCAACCCCTACATCGCCGCCGGTCGTGGCTATGTGGATGACGTCATCGAGCCCCAGGAGACACGGCCCCGCCTCATCGAGGCACTCAAGATGCTGCAGAACAAGCGGGATGCAAACCCACCCAAGAAGCATGGCAACATCCCCCTGTGATCCGTGACCCTATGCGGAGGAAAGATGGAGAAAAAACAAAACATCCGCCAGATCGCCTCTCGGCTCACTGAGCCGTTCAAGCACCTGGTCGTCGCTCAGGTAGACGACTATTGCGCCTATCTGACTCGCATCGAGGGCACCTACCTCTTCCACCAGCACCCCCGGGACGAGATGTACCTGGTGGTGGAGGGCGAGATCGCCGTTGACTATGCCAACGGCCCCAGCGTCAACGTGGGCGAGGGTGAGACCCTGGTCGTGCGGGCGGGCGAGAAACACCGCTCCCGGTCGGAGGGGGGAGCACTGGTGCTGATGTTCAAGGCAAGGGATTTGTTTGCAGAGTAAGAGAGGACCAGGAGGCCCAATGAACCAACTGAAAATCTGCGACCTGATGTTGCGC
>JAOZPF010000068.1 GCA_029932895.1 Anaerolineae bacterium
CCTGCGATACCAGCACGTCATCCTTCACCAGCCGACGGAGAGCCTCTCCGTGATGGACCGCTCAGTAGTGACAGCCGTTGAGCGCCGAGACAACCGTGCCGATCATCTCGCGCTGGTACCGCTTGAGGGGAGAGGGACCAAAGAGCAACGTGCGGTAGAGTGCTCGGTGCTGGACCATCGTCCGCGGGTTCAGGCTGTGAATCTTGTAGATATTGGCCACGCGGCCCGTCCTCGACTCGGCACACTCACCGTACGCCGCGGCCACCTCCCCCTCGGCCTCCTCCTCGGCTACCATCCTGATCCAGGCCCCATCTCCCATCAGCGCCTCCGCCTACGGACCGCTCTGCAGCCGGTACCCGCTCACCGGCTCTTCCAATCCCCTGATCTGGGTCGTGAACGGCTCCCCTGCCAGAGCCGCGGCGAGCGCCCTCGCGCCCTCCTCGGTGAGCACCGCATCGGTGGCCAACGTCTCCCCGCCTCGCGCCATGCTGCCGAGGCGGGCGCGGACCTCGAGGTGCTCGTTCTCAGGGAGAGGCTCCCCCTGCGCCCAGTCACGAAAGCGGTCAAGCCGCAGCGCCTCGGCGGCCCGATACGGCAGGATGCGAAAAACCTCCCTCTCGTCAGCCCCCAGGAGATAGTCGCGCACGGACTGGCTGACAGGATCCATATTCACCCCCCGGCACCCAACCCTGCTTCTACGAGCATCTTTTGGAACAACTCGGCCTGATCCTGAGCATCCTGCAGAGCATGGTGCGCGAGTTGGTGGTCGCCCAGGTAGCGCGCCGCCACATAGCGCATTGACGTCTCTGCCCAGGGGACACCGGCCAGCCCCATGTAAAAGCTCTTGATATCCAGGGCGGCATAGCCAAAGGGATTCCGCCCCAAAAAGCGGTAGAAATATTCGTTGACAAACATCCAATCGAAACCGGCGTTAAAGGCCACAAAGACCGGCTGTGCGCCGGGCGGGCTCTCTGCCTCCAGCCACGATTCGAAACTGGCCATCGCCTCCGTCGGCTCTCGACCACGTACAGCCAGCTCCTCCAACGAGAGATGGCTGACCGTCAACGCCTCCCCGGTCGCATTCTGGTTGACCGGTTGCAACTCAACGTAGAACGCGCGCTGAGGATCGAATACCAGACAGGCCCCGATAGAGAGCAGCGAGTAATCGCCCGGATTGGGGCCGGACGTCTCGACATCGACAGAGACATACGTGTCCTGAATAGCCCGTCGCCCTGCCATTACGCCGCTTCCTCCTGCCACGCCGCGATGATCGCCTGGTTCTCGGGGACACGTTCAAGGAAAGAGCGCCGCAGCACGGGGTCGGCAATCCCGGACGCCCGTTCCATCAACTGTTCGCGGACCTCTGTCAACACCTGGCGGGCCGCATCATCTTCGCCACACGCCCTGAGGACGCGCACACAGGTCCAATAGACCAGGAAGGGCGCTCCCAACTGGGCCGTTCCCTCCTGGCGGAGGGAGACAAGCACCTGCTCCACATAGGTCCGCGCCGCGGTCAGGTCATCCCGGCCCAGAGCGACGCGGGCCAAGCCAGCCACGTTCTCGACGCCCGCTGCCTGTTGTTTTTGCTCCCGGCGGCGCGAGAGAGCCGCCTGGTGAGCGACCTGTGCGCCGTCCATATTCCCCATCTCCTCGTACAGCCGGGCGAGGTAAGTAAGGACATACACTTCGTCCCGGCGCGCGCCGATGGACCTCAAACGGGCCGCCGACTTTTCCAGGTGCGTCCGGGCCGCCTCGAACTGGCCCAGGCCCGTCAGCGCACTGCCCAGGTCGCTCAACGCCACTGCCTCTCCTCTGCGATCGCCCACGGCCCGCCTCAGCGCCAGCGCCTCCTCAAAGCGCATCCGCGCCGTCTCGTACTCGCCGCAGGCCAGGTAGACGGCCCCCAACCCGCTCAGCGCCCAGGCCTCGCCCTGTGGGTCCCCCACCATGCGGAACATGTCGAGCGCCTGCTGATGGTGATCGAAAGCTCCGGTGTAATCTCCCTCGTCATACATCACATTTCCCAACTGGATCAAGCTGATCGCCTCTCCCTTCATGTCGCCGATCGCGCGCCGGAGGTCAAGCGCCTGCAGGTAACAGGTACGGGCAGAGACAAGGTCGCCGAGAGAGCGATAGATGACCCCCACCGTCGTCAAACTGTGCGCCTGACGGGCCGCGTCGTCGTCCTCACGGGCCAACTCGAGCGCCTTGCGGCCAGCCTGCAAAGCAGCGGGGAACCGCCCCTGTCGCCAGGCCGCACTGGCGATTCGGCGCAGGCTTTGCGCCTCCATTTGGCCATCACCCACTCGGCGAGCAGCCGCCAATCCCCTCTCCGCCATCTCGATGGCGGCTGGATAATCCCCCCGGCTATCGTGCCAGAAAGCAAAGCGATCACAGACCTCGACCAGGCTTCGGTCGTCGCCCATCTGCTCAGCCAGATGCAACAACTCCTCCAGGTCCGCTCGCTGCAGGCCGCGCTCGCCCATCAAACCCAGCGCCTCCTCCCGTCCCAATAGCAAAGCAAACCGCTCGCCATCATCTGTGGTCAGGGCCAACGCCCTGGTGAAGAAAGCGACGGCCTCCGAGTTGTCATAGCTCCGCAGCGCCTGATGCCCAGCCAGCCCAAAATAAAGCCGCTGCCTATCATAATCTCCGGCTTGTTCATAATGATAGGCCAAGACAGGATATGGCGGCTCGCCACTTTGTAACGTATTTTCCTCATACCAATGCGCCACAGCCTCATGAAACTGGGCGCGCGCGCCCTCCAACAGGCTGCTGTGCAACGCTTCGCGGAGAAGCACATGCCGGAAGGCATACATACCACCAGCCGGACCCTCCTCTCGCTGGATCAGCGCCATCTCCTCCAGACTCCTCAAGCACTGGTTGAGGCGTTCTTGGCTCAACCCACTCTCTCTGACCACTGCGGCGAGCAGTTTGAGCTGGAAGCGGCGGCCGATGCAGGAAGCGACCTGCAGCACTTTCTTGGCCTCCACATCCAGCCGGTCCACCCGGGCCTGAAGGATGCCCTGAATGGTGTCGGGAATGTCCGTCTCTGCCCAATCCGGGGCAAGCTCCCACGCCCCTCCCTCGCTCCGCAGCAGTGCACCGCCATACACCATCGAACGTACGATCTCTTCGATGAACAGAGGATTCCCCTCTGCCTGTGTCATAATCCGCTTCCTCGCCGCCACCGGGATGTCACCTGTCCCCAGCAAATGACCCATCATCTGTTCCACCGCCGCTGGCGACAGAGGCTGCAACCACAACTCGGAGTAGCCCCCCCCAACTTCCCGCCCGGCAACATCGCGCAACCTCCACACCGGTCGGTCCACTTCCGGGCGGAAGGTCAACACCACCATCACCCTGGCCCGCTGCGTCACCTCCACTGTCCGTTCCAGCAACTCGACCGATGCCGGGCCAGCCCAATGCAGGTCCTCGAACACGAGCACCAGCGGTTCCCGCTCCGCCTCCGCCTCCACCCACTCCTCTAGCGCCCGTGACACCTGCCGCTTTAGGCTCTCCCCGTCCAGCCGCTTGACATGCTCTACTGCATCTCCATCCAAGGGCAATCCCAGCACCCGGCTCAGGTATGGAGTCACCTGCTCCGCTCGCTCACCCATTCTTTCTGTCAGCATCGCGGTCAGCCGTCCCGCCATCTCTGCCTCTGTCTGTTCATTGCCCCCCGTCGCATCCAATAACAGCGAGCGGAAGCAACTGTACCGCGTCGCCTCTCCCGCCTCCACCGCGCTTCCCACCAGCCACTGTACGCTCAACCCCCGCTCCTCTATTTTCTGCCTTACCTCCTCCAGCAACCTGGTCTTGCCGATCCCCGCCTCCCCGATCAACGAGACGACCCTCCCTTGCCCTTCCGCCGTCCTGTCGACCAACTGCTGCAGCAGCGCCATCTCCGCTGCTCGTCCCACCAGCGGCGATTGCGCTTTCACCTCCTGCCCAAGCCCTGCGTCCGTTCCCGCCTCCACGACCTCGTACGCCTCTACCTGTCCCTCCCAGCCCTGCAAGTGCGGCAACAGCAAGCGTCTGAAAGGGAAAATATGCCCGGTCAGCCGCGCCAAGTCTGTGCTGACCAGAATCTGCCCCGGGGCGCTCACCTCCTGGAGCCGGCAGGCGAGGTTTACCGAACGGCCAATCACCGTATACTCTCGCCGCCCCGCTCCGCCCACCTCTGCTGCCACCGCCTGCCCACAGGCCAACCCGATGTGGAGCGAGACCTGGGGGATACCTAGGTCTAGTTTGAGGGTATCCACCGACCGCTCCATCGCCAGGGCCGCCCGCACCGCCCGCTCCGGGTCATCCTCCCGTGCTACCGGCGCGCCAAAGACTGCCATCAGCCCGTCGCCAGTGTACTTGTCCACCCGTCCACCCTGCCTGATCACCGCCTCCGTCATCTCGCCCAAACAGCGGTTCACCAGCGTCGTCGCCTCCTCGGCGTCCAACTGCTCCGAGAGGCGCGTGAACCCGGCGATGTCGGCAAAAAGGACTACCACAAAGCGGCGCTCACCCTCCAGCGAGGGGCGGGTAGCGTTGGGGGCCATCTCCGAAAGGTCTGCGCCGCAGCGACCACAGAATGAGAAACGGCGGGGGTTCTCCGCGCCGCACCGTGGGCAGACCTTGGGCAACGGCTCGCCACAGTGCCCACAGAAAGCAACCCCTTGGGGATTCTCTTCACCGCAGGATGGACAACGCATTCCCTTCGTCCTCCACAATCGTAATAGTCTGTATTCACACGCCGCATAACGGCGCTTCTTGCAACAAGTACATCTTGTGTTAGAATGCCCGCCAGGAGCGAGGTTGCTAAAGTATAGCCCAGCATGATGGGGAAGTCAATCGGAAGCTGATTATCAGCGGATGAAGCAGGCGGAGCGGTAGGGGCGAACCTGTGTGTTCGCCCGGATGGTCAGCGGATTGAGCGGATCAAGCAGATGGAGCGGATGGAGCGGATGAGGCAGATTGCGATAGTAGGGGCGAACCTGTGTGCGCGCTCGCACCAGCCCTAGGACAAAGTTATGAACTGCGAGAGTGAGAGACAGTCTCTGCTAACACAGATCGAGGAGCTCGCCGACCCCACCTATCAGTCGGGTGCGGAGATGGTGATGCGTACCAGCCTCAAGATGTACGGCGTGCGAGTGCCCGATCTGCGCGGGATAGCCAAGCGATACCGTCAGGCCCACAAAAAGATCGAGCTCGATGAGCTGATGGACCTGGTAAAAGCACTGTGGAACGGTGACTCGCAGGAGGAACGCGCGCTGGCAATGGAGCTCTTGCGCCAGTATCGGCGCGCGATCCTTCACCTTACCTGGAACCACTTCGACCGCTGGCGCTACAAGGTCGATAACTGGGGGCTGACCGACCTGCTCGGCACGAAAATCCTCGCGCCCTGGCTGCAGGCCGATCCAGTACAAAGGCTGGGCCACCTGGAGGAGCTGGTCAGCGCCGACCACCTCTGGAGCCGCCGTCTGGCATTGGTCGCCACGGTCCCCATCAACCGCTCCGACCCGGCCCGGGCTATCCCAGAGCGAACACTGGCTCTGATCGACCGGGTCAAGGCGGAGCGGGACCCGATGATCACCAAGGCCATCTCCTGGGCACTGCGAGAGCTGAGCAAAACACATCCCGCCAGGGTCGCTGCCTACGTCGAGGCCAACCGGAACGCGCTGGCTGCTCACGTTGTGCGCGAGGTAAACAACAAGCTGCAAACAGGACTCAAGAGCGGACAGGTCCGGGCAAAAGGGGAATAAAATGAACGTGGAACTGAACGGCGACCCGCTGCCGTGGCTGCTGGAAGTGGATCCAGCCAACCCCGGTGTGCGGCTCTTGGCCCTGCGGGACCTGCTGGGTCGGACAAGGGATGATCCCCAAGTGCGCCAGGCACAGGCGGCCGTGATGACCGCGGGGCCGGTGCCGGCTATTCTCGACGCTCAATACCCACAGGGGTATTGGGTCAAGCCCGGTGGCGGTTACTCCCCAAAGTACCGCTCCACTATCTGGCAGATCATTTTCCTGGCCGAGTTGGGGGCCGACCCCGCCGACGAACGCGTGCGCCGCGGCTGCGACTATGTCCTGGAACACAGTATCGCCCGCAATGGCGCTTTCTCCGCCTCCCAGAAGCCGGTCCCATCCACTGCCGTCCACTGTCTCAATGGCAACATGCTCTACGCCCTGCAACGCCTGGGATACGGGGACGACCCACGCGTGCAGGCAGCCCTCGCTTGGGAAGCACGGGCCATCGTCGGCGAGGTCCCGTATCTCAAGTCGGGGACAAGCGGGCCGGGCTTTGCTTGCCGCGCCAACGGTGGATTGCCCTGCGCCTGGGGGGCCGCCAAAGCGATGAAAGCCCTTCTCGCTGTCCCGCCGGCAAAGCGGGCCCCTGTCATCTGGCGAGCCATCGAGAGCGGAGAAACCTTCCTGCTCAGCCACGACCCGGCCCGGGCTGACTATCCCTACACGGAGCGGGTCAGTTCAACCTGGTTCAAGTTGGGCTTTCCGCTCACCTACTGGAGCGATGTCTTGGAAGTCATCTCTGTGCTCACCAGGCTGGGGCACCGCGACGACCCACGGCTGGAGAATGGTCTCCGCTTTGTCCTGGACAAACAGGACGAGCAGGGACGATGGAAACTGGAGAATAGCCTGAACGGCAAGATGTGGGCCGATGTCGAGGAGAAAAACAAGCCCAGCAAATGGGTCACCTTGCGCGCGCTGCGCGCCCTGACCGTGTGAGGAGAGGGGATGCAGAAACCGAACAGGTTGGTCGTGATTGACATAGATGGTCTGCGGCGGGATGTCTTCCGTGCCGCGCTGGAGGCTGGCGAGTTGCCCAACATCGAACACATTGTCGGCGGGAGGGAGGGGAGGAAAGCCTGCCACGTGGACGCGCTGAGCACGGCCCCCTCTATCACCTTTGCCGCTCAGGCCAGCATCTTTACCGGGCAGCACCCAGGAACCCACGGGATTCCCGGCAACGAAACTTTCGACCGGCTGGGGCGCATCTCCGGGGGGAAACCGCGCCACTTGGGCTTTGACGTCGGTGACACGCTGGCGGTGGACGATGCCGTCCGCGTCTTTACCGATGGCCTGGCCTCCCAATTCCTCAGTGCGGATACCCCCACTCTTTACGAGATAGGGGCAGCCAACGGCCTCACCTCCGCCGTCGCCTATCATATGATAGCCCGCGGCGCCGATTCCTGGTTCCCGCCAGGCATCGCCGAGATCGCCCGCTTCACCAAAGGCAAGGGCGCGTTGGGAATGGAAGCCGGCGCGTACGACGGTGGGATGCTGGACGACCTGATCGACTACCTCGACGCCGGTCACCGGCCCGATCTGCTCACCGCCTACTTTATGGGCCTCGACCACCATAGCCACGCCCACGGACCGGCGAGCCAGCGGGATTACCTGCGCGATGTGATCGACCCCCAGGTGGGGCGGCTGTTGAGCGCGCTGGCGCGCCATCGTATGCTGACCAACCTCCTCTTTGTACTGGTCAGCGACCACGGGCAGATCTCGGTCATCCCCGACGACCGCCACTCTATCCGCATCGGCTTTCCCTTTGACCGGGAGCTGAGCCACGTCTTTGAGGCCCTCGGCCTCGATCTCCACGACGTCCCCGGCGAGGCGCCAGCCTGCGACGCCGTGGTGGCCCTCAACGGCGGCTTGGCCCACGTCTATCTCCAGCACCGCCAGGGGCGCTGGGCCGATCCCCCACGCTATAAGGAGGACGTGATCCCCGTGGCCGAGGCTTTCACCCAGATGAACGAGCACGGGGCGTACGAAAGCTCCTTGCAGTCCAGCCTGGAGATGATCCTGGTGCGTGACGCTGAACATGAGGGTTGGCAAGCCGCGTATCGCGTCTACCTGGGCAACGGGCGAACCCAGCCTCTGGCCGACTATGTCGCCGCCCATCCAGAGTTAGGGTACGTGGACGCAGCCAACCGAATCCGGCTGGCTGGATCGGCAATGACGGGCGACCTAATCCTGGCGGCCAACGGACGGGAGGGCTTTTACTTTGGCGCACCGCTAAAGGGCGTCCACGGCGGCCTCTACCACGGCGATTCCGAGGCCGTGTTGACCTTTGCCTATCCCAGCTCCGGCGCCGAGGAAATCGCGTGGATGCAAGAGACGGTCCACGCCACCATTGGCGACCGCTGCGCCGACGAAGGCGGCCGGCAGCCCAGCGTGGCGGACATGCTGCCCGCAACATCGGCGCTGTTGGGATTCCAGCCGAAAACCTAAAACCAGAAACGGAGATATATGATCGTCCTTTCCACCGGCTCCTTGTACAATTACGGCCTCGAACGAGTCTTTGGCATAGCCGCCGCGACCGGCTTCGATGGCGTGGAGGTCCTGATAGACGACCGCTGGGACACACGCCAGCCCGCCTACCTGCGCCGCCTCTCTTCCAGGTACAACCTGCCCATCGCCGCGCTGCACAATCCATTTGTCTCCCGCGTGGCCGGCTGGCCAAGCGAGCAGTTGGGACGGCTGGAGCGCACTGTGGCCCTGGCGCAGGCACTGGAGGTCCCCGTCGTCGTCGCTCACCTTCCCTTCCGCGTCTACGGCCTCATCGCCCAGGTGCACGGCTTTGGCTATCGCAACCTCATGCTCCCCCTGCCCATCCCCTGGCGACGGCGGGAACCATACTATCACGCCCTGCGTGACGGTCGCCTGCAGGAGATGGAGGCTGCCTCCGGCGTCACCATCGCCGTGGAGAATATGCCCGCCCGCCGCCTCTGGCGCTGGCGCGCCAGCATGACCTGGTTCAACACGCCGCGGGAGATGACCCGCTTCGCCCACGTCACCCTCGACACGACCCACCTGGGCACGTGGGGACTGGAACCGGTGACGGTGTACGAGGAGCTAAAAGAACGGATAGCTCACATCCACCTCGCCAACTTTGACGGGCGGGAGCACCGTTCCCCGCCCGACGGTCATCTGAAGCTCGATCTGCTGCTCCAGCGGATGGCGCAGGACGGCTATCAGGGGGCAATCAGTGTCGAGGGTCATCCCAACGCATTCGAGGCCGAAGACGAGGCCAAATGCCGGGTCGCGCTGGCGCGCGCGCTATCTTTCTGCCGAGCGCACTTTCGGAGGGATGAGGTCATGCCGGAAGTGTGATCTACCGCACCGACTAGAGCCTCCGCTCCAAACCGGCTAAAGCCTTCGTTCCAAACCGGCTAAAGCCTCTATTCCAGATCGGCTGAGGCCTTCGTTCCAAACCGGCTAAGGTCTCTGTTCTAAAGAGAAGCCTCGGAGGGGCAAAGAGAGCTCTGGGCGAACACACAGGTTCGCCCCTACATCCGCCTCATCCGCTTAATCCGCTCAATCCGCTACAATCCGCTCAATCTGCTCAATCCGCTGCAATCCGCTTAATCCGCTGACAACCCCTCCAAAATGCGCCGCGCCTGTTCAATATCCCGCCGCACCTGCTCCACAAGCGCGTTGAGGCTAGGAAAGATCTCCTCGTCCCGCAGCCAGGCAATGAAATCGAGCGCCAACCGCTGCCCATACAGATCGCCCTCGAAACCGAGCAAGTGAGCCTCCACCGTCAGCCCTTTAGCAGCGATGGTAGGCCGCACACCCACGTTGGTCACCGCAGGCCACACCTCGCCACCCTCTACCTCAGCCCTGCAAGCATAGACCCCGTTGGCCGGGACCAGCCGACCCTGCGGCGGCTCCAAGTTGGCGGTCGGCACACCTAGGGTGCGACCCAGTCCCCGCCCGTGGATCACCGTACCGGCCAAGCGGTAGGGTCGGCCAAGGCACTCGTTAGCCTCGTCTATATCACCGGCAGTGAGCGCCGCTCGGATGCGGGTGCTGCTGACCGGCTTGCCGCGCAACAGGAATGGCTCCACCACACGGACGGCGAAACCCATCTCCTCTCCCATCTCCCGCAGGCGGGTGACGTTCCCCTCCCGTCGGTGACCCAGCGCAAAGTCATGTCCCACCCACAGCTCGGTCAACCCCAGATAACGCTGCATAGCCGCCACGAAACGCGCCGCCGGAGTGCCAGCCACCTCCGGCGTAAAGCGCAGGATAGCCAACAGGTCCACCCCCAGCCGCTCCAGCAACACAGCCCGCTCGTCGAGAGTAGAGAGGGAAGCCACCGGACTGCGCCCCAACACCACGCCGGGATGGGGGTCAAAGGTCACCACCACCGCTGCCCGTCCAGCCTCGTGAGCAGCTTCCGTCATTGAGCCGATCAGGTGCTGATGCCCGCGGTGAATCCCGTCGAACGCCCCCACAGTGACGTGAGACGGGCGGGCCAGATCGACCTGTTCCAATACGTGTGCTATTCGCATTCTCAAACTTTCTGCTCTTGGTCCACCAAGACCTTGCGCGGCTGCCAATCCCCCTGCTCGGGCCGGTATATCATCACGGCGAGCAAGACGCCGTCAGGGCCGTAGGCACGGGCCAGGCCTGTTTCTTCCTCCGGCGGAGGGCCGGCCACCGCCTGACCAAACCCCACCGCCCGCGCCGCCGCCTCGTCCAGATGCAGGGTTGGATAACCACGCAGCGCAGCGTCCAACGGCAGCAGCAGGTCGGGCAAGCGTTCTCCTGTCAGCTCGCCCAACGGGACCGCATCCTCCAGCCGGAAGTCACCGCTCGCCAGGCGGACCAGGCTCGTCAGGTGCGCCCCACATCCCAGCGCCTGCCCCAGGTCGTAGGCCAGGGAGCGAATGTAGGTACCAGAGGAGCAGGTCACATCCAACACCAACTCCGGCGGCTGCCATACCGTCAACTCCAGGCGGTACACCTCCACCGGACGCGGCTCGCGCTCCACCGTCACCCCCTGGCGGGCCAGTTCATAGAGCCGCCTCCCGCCGCGCTTGAGTGCCGAGTACATCGGTGGAACCTGAAGGATCGAGCCGCGGAGCGGTTCCAGCGCCGCTTCCACCGTCTCCCGGTCAACCATAACCGGGCGCTCCTCGACCACCGTCCCCTCGGCGTCATAGGTGTCGGTGACGACGCCCAGGCGGAGACGAGCACGGTAGCGTTTAGGGGAAGCTTGGAGGTATTCGATCAGCCTGGTCGCGCGGCCCAAGCAGACAAGGAGAACACCCGTCGCCATCGGGTCCAACGTGCCGGCATGGCCCACCCGCCGCTGACGGGCCACCGCCCGAACCCGCTTCACCACATCGTGGGAGGTCAGGCCACCGGGCTTAGCCAGATTGAGGATGCCGTGCACCATCGGGCGAGGCTTCCTCCTGTTGACGGGCCAAGTCCTCTCGCAGCACAGCCAGCACCTGTCGTTCTGCTTGCTCCAGGGGACCGGGAACCAGGCAGCCCGCAGCCAGCGCGTGACCTCCACCGCCGAGCGCCAGTGCTGTCCGGGCCACGTTCCATCCTGGTCTAGCCCGGAACCCCACCTCCACCCGGCCGCCATCCTGCTCTGCAAAGATGACCGAGACACGGGCCTCCTCGGCGGTGAGTATCAGGCTCGACAGGCCCAACGTCCCACCCCCATCACATCCGGCAGCATGCTGCACAGATAGCGGCAGGTCAGCCCAGACCACCCCGTCATCTGTCGTCTCCAGGCGCGAAAGGGCTGCTCCCCACAGCCGCAACGTCACCAACGGGCGACGCTCCAGCCCATTGCTCACAATCGTGAAAAACGGCGCACCCATCTCCATCAACTCGAGCGCCAAACGCAACACGTCGGAGGTCACGTTGACAGTGCGGAATCCCCGCGTGTCGGTCACCAGGCCAGTCAGCAAACAGGTAGCTATCCGCTCGTCCAGCTCCAGGTCCAGGTGACGGAACAGCCGGTATAGAATGTGGCTCGTCGAGACCGCCGTCGCATCAACCAGGTTGACCGTTCCAAAACGCAGGTTGGTCACGTGATGGTCAATGTTCAAGAGAGGGATGCCGCCATCCTCCGGCTCGATCCCAACCTGCCCCATGCGGCCCTGGTCGGAGCAATCGAGGGAGATCAACAGATCGAAATCGCCCGCAACCGCGCGCGTTATACGCTCAAACCCGGGGAGGAAATCGAAACGGCGGGGTATAGGGTCCTGGCAAACCAGCGTAGGGTTCTTGTCCAACCCGCGCAGCGCCCACCCCATCCCCAGCAGACTGCCGACAGCGTCGCC
>JAOZPF010000306.1 GCA_029932895.1 Anaerolineae bacterium
TATCGGTTATACCGGCCAACGTCCGGCAGAATACGTCACCGCTGTCATCGGCGGGGCCATCCGCGAGGGATACCGGGGGCCGCTCTTTATCCAGGGTGACCACTTTCAGGTGAGCGCCAAAAAGTATGTCACGGCCCCCGAGGCCGAGTTGCAGGCGGTGGAGGAGCTGATACGGGAGGCCATCCCCGCCGGCTTTTTCAACATAGACATTGACACCTCCACCCTGGTCGATCTGGACCAGCCGACAGTGACCGAGCAGCAGCGGCTCAATTTCGAACTGTGCGCCCGCTTCACCGAGGTCATCCGCCGCCTGGAGCCGCAAGGAGTGACCGTCTCCGTGGGCGGCGAGATCGGCGAGGTCGGCGGCAGGAACTCGACCGAGGAGGAACTGCGCGCCTTTATGGACGGCTACAACGAAACTCTGCCGCAGGGCATGACTGGCCTGAGCAAGCTGAGCATCCAGACCGGCACCTCCCACGGCGGCGTCGTCCTCCCCGACGGCAGCCTGGCCCAGGTCAAGATCGATTTTGACACCCTGGAGCGGCTCGGTCAGGTGGCGCGGCAGGAGTACGGGATGGCTGGGGCGGTCCAGCACGGGGCCTCCACCCTCCCCCCAGAGGCCTTTCACAAGTTCGCCGAGGCCGGCGCCTGCGAGGTCCACCTGGCAACCGGCTTCCAGAACATCATCTATGACCACCCGCGCTTCCCCGCCGACCTGCGCGAGCGGGTCTATGCGCACATCAAAGAGGCCCACGCCAACCAGTGGAAAGAGGGCCAGACCGAGGAGCAGTTCATCTACAAGAACCGCAAGCGGGGATTGGGCACATTCAAGCGCGAGTTCTGGGAGCTGCCACAGGATGTGCGCGCCGAGATCGGAGTAGCGTTGGAGGAGCAGTTCAGCTTTCTCTTTGAGCAGTTGGGCGTGCCTGCAAGCGCAGCGATGGTCGCCGCGCACGTTCAGGCCCCCGAGATCCATAAAACGCCAGCCGATTTTGGGCTGGCAGGGGAGCTAGAGATCGGGGAGGACCTGGCGGACTGAAGGGCAGGGGCACGCACATAGCGCCCCCCGTCAGCGGTTCTATGGACAGAGGGTGAGCCTGCCCCCAAGCTGAAATACGAACCCGCTATGCGTACACGCCGCGGTACTCGGCGGGGAGCAGTGCGGCGATCTGGGCCATCACCAGGTCGGTGTATGCTTCCAACTCTGGGCCATGCACCCGGCCGCTCTCTGGCAGTCGGAACGGCGCGCCGATCACCGCCCGAACCTCCGTGCGCCGCAGGTGCGGCAGGTTCTCCTTGATCCTCTCTGTGCCGCTCAGCCCAACCGGCACGATGGGCACATCAGCGCGGGTGGCTAGATAGGCGACGCCGGTCTTGGCCTTTTGCAAAGCGTACACCCCGCGTGCTCTGGTCCCCTCAGGGGCCATCCCCAGCACGCCCCCTGCCCTCAGCCAGGCCAGCGCCTCGCGCAGCGCGTGGCGGTCGATCTCCCCCCGCCGCACCCAGATCGAGCCGCCCATCGCCAGCAGCGGCGCGTAGAGAGGGTTCCGCCGGTGCTTGGCGGCAGCCAGGGCGCGGATCGGGCGGGGGCAGATCGCCAGCAGGATTGGTGTGTCAAAGGCGGAGAGGTGATTGGTCGCCAGGATGTATGCCCCCTCCTGGTGCAGGTTCTCGCGGCCCACGACCTCCAGCCGTATCAGAAGCGGCATAATCGCGCGGATGACGCCCCTCAAAACCCGCTGCATTCGCCTTCCCCCTACTCCTCCGCCGGAACCCGTCCGAAAGCGATGACGGACAGGTCGGCGGGAGCGGTCCCGTGAGCTGTGAGCAACATGCGGAAGGAGACGGCATCCCCACTGAGCAGCCCGTCGCCCACATCCACCGTCTGCTGACGGAAACCCGTCACCCGACCATCACCGTCATAGGTAGTCACAATGACCACGACGCTAGCCGCCATCTGCTCAGGGTCGGGGTTGCGCACCGCTCCTGTGATTTCGAACTCTGGGCCGGAGGGCGCACTGCTGACCTCCTCCACGGTCAGAGGGATGATCCCCTCAGCCAGACTGCCGGCGAACTCGCCCCGCAGGAGGGCGACGTTGTGGCTGGCAAAGTCGGGCGGGGGGGAGAGGAAGAGGACGGCAAAGGGAGCGCGGTTGAGAGGAGCCTGCGCCGCGGGGAGCAGAATATCCGCCGCCGCGGCGGAATCTCCCGCCACGAGCGGAGTCCCGGCGGCGTCGAACAGCGTCACCCGCACCTCAACGTTCGTCAGCGTGTAGGGTGTCGTGTTGACCACCTCCCCCAGGCACCACAGACTCCCAGCGGGTGTCTCGTAGAAACCGACCCCCTGGACGCCAAAGGGGAGCGGGGTGGGGGTGGGCAAGAGGCCCGCCGGAGGAGCAGGGCCCTCGTTGCCGGTGGGGATGACCAGCTCCTGACCAATCTGAAGCAACAGCGGGTTCTCGATCCCGTTGGCGTCCCGCAGCGCCTGGACGCTCACCCCGTAGGTGGCGGCGATGCTCCCCAACGTGTCGCCCGCCTGGATGACGTGAACGATGGGAGTGGGCGTGATGGTGGGGGTTGCCGTGGCTGGGGTGGGCCGCAGCGGGGGCGTGGCTGTAGCCAGGCTGGGAACAGCGGTGGGCGTGGGGGATGGCACGGCGGTCCTGGTGACCGGCTCCGGGGTGATGACTTCCCCGCAAGCGACCAGTGCCAGGGCCAGCACAGATACCCACAACATGACCGTTTTTCTCTTCTTCACCTGCGACCTCTGGTGGCGCGATGTCACGCTGGCAAGCAAGCAAGCATTATACCACAATTCGCGGGGAGCGGGCACTGGCACAGGCGCGCACGGTGCATTTCACCCTGGGGACGAATTGGAACAGTCCGTAGGTCACGCTTGCGCAAGCCCTTGGAGGGTTATACCTGCAAATGCTCGTTGAAAAGTTACCCCTTGAGCAGGTCGCCGCTCTCGAATCGTAGCATAGGGGTTCGTGCCCGTGGACGGCCACAAGGCTGACGGCCACAAGGGCCTATGCTACGGGCACGAACCGGCTAAAGCCTATATTCCATTGTGATGTCACGCTACAAGCGCGACCTCCAAGCTACGAACTCGACGTCCCCCCATCTTCGTGTCTCCTCTGCCGGGCAGCCCGCCCCAAAGTGAAATGCACC
>JAOZPF010000307.1 GCA_029932895.1 Anaerolineae bacterium
GCTGATGTAGAACACCCGCCCCTGCCCCAGCGCGTCCAGCGTCGTCGGGTTCGCCACCGGATCGGGCGTGGTCCAGTTGGTGACGGCATAGCCGCCGCGGATGGTGAGGGTCTTGCTCAGGTAGACGGTCTGAGCTTGGCCGCCGTGGGTGTTCACGCCCGCGCAGTATCCGGCCACCTTGACCACGTCGCCGGGATCGGTACTACCGTCCACCGCCGCCTGGATGGTGTCATAGTCGGTGGGGTCGTCGTTCAGGCGCACCCAGCAACCGCGCGCCTCGTAGGCCCCGATGTCGCAGCCGGCCCCCTGGGGGCGGTCCTTGCCCCGCTGATCGGTGGTGATGCCGGCGACGCAGGCTCCGGCATCTATGGCCGGGCTGCCGGGCAGGAGGGGGTGGACCCAAGTGCCGGTGTCGTAGGTCAGGGGGCCGAGGAGCGGGTCGGTGGAGGTGATGTCGCTGGAGGCGTTGAGGCCACAGGTGTCGGTGTCCTCCAGATTGTGGCCGTTGGAGGTGATCGTACCGACACAGTTGGTCAGGCCGTTGTGGGCGACGATGCTGTCCCGCAGGGCGACCGTGCCGCTGACCCAGTGGATGCCGCTGCCGCCGGTGGATGCCGTGTTGCTGGCGACGGTGGTATAGGTCAGCACAGAGGTGCCGTCGTTGGAATAGAGACCACCACCAGCGCCTGTGCCGGCCCCGTTGCTGCTGAGGGTAGAGTTGGTCAGGCTCAGCGTGCCGTCGCTGTTGTAGATACCCCCGCCGTCTCCGGCGGTGTTGCTGATGACCGCGCTCTCGCTCAACGCTGCGCTGCCGGAGCGGACGAACAGACCGCCACCCTGGTTGCCAGCGGTGTTGCTGACGACCTGCCCTCCGCTCAGTGTGGCGCGGCCCTGGTAGACGAGCACACCACCGCCGTTATTGTTGGCGTTGTTGCGTGCGATGAGGCTGTTGCCGGTTTGAGTAAAGGTGGCGCTGCTTTCCCTTAGGTACACCCCGCCGCCATAGTTGGCCGAGTTGCTGAGCACCTGGGTGCCGCTCAGCGTCGCGCTGCCGCGGAGGACGTACATCCCGCCGCCACTAAAGGCCGAGTTGCCGTCAATCCTGCCGTCGTTCATATCCAGCGTCGCGCTGCCGTCGGCGACGTACACCCCGCCGCCGTTGTTGTCGGCGGAGTTGGAGACGACCTGGGTGCCGCTCAGCGTCGCGCTGCCCGACCAGACGTACACCCCGCCGCCGTTGTTGCTGGCGCGGTTGCTGATGACGACGGTGTTGACCAGCGTCAGGTCGGCGTCCCGGTTGTAGACGCCGCCCCCGCCGCCAGCGACGTCGCCGTTGATGATCGTCACGCCGGAGATGACCACCGTGTCCACCCCGGCGACGATGTGAAAGACACGGTCGATGGAGTTGCCGTCAATGACTGTCTGTCCGGGGCCAAGCCCAACGATGGTCAGCGTGTCGGTGATGTCCAGGTCGCCGGTGGCGCAAGCATCCTCACCCGCGCCGAGGATGGTCAGCGTGTAGGTGCCGCTGCCGAGGGTGATAGTGTCGGGCTGACCGTTCTGGTTGGCGAGGATGATGGCGTCCCGCAGGGAGCAGTCGCCGTCCGCGCAACTGCCGTCGTTCTCGTCGGTGGTGATGTCCACGGTGAAACTTGCCGCGCGGACAAGGGAGACGGGGCCGCTGGTCAACAGCCAGATGAGGCCCGCGACCAATCCCAGGCCAAGAATGAGAACCATGGACAACTTCTTGACTTGCATCTTTTATCTCCTTTCCGACAGAAAACCTTGTCCCGCTAGTGGCCGAGAAGCTGGTGTATTATTTGCCCGGCTAGGGCTAGGGCCTGGTCTTTCCACCCCAGTCGCGCAATCAGGCAAAGCGCCGCGGTCACGACCAAGCCCAGGAGGAGGAGCGTTCTGCAGCCGAGCAGCTTCCATTGCGCAGCCTGGCTGGCCTGCACCACCTGGTATGGGGTCTGGATGGTGTATGCCTGCTGGGTCTGGTATGCCGCTGCCGCTGTGTTTTTCCAGACCCTCATCCTGAAGGCGATGCGGCCGGTAATGCCGAGGACAAGGCTCACCAGAATGCCCCCCACGACAAAGGCGACCAAAATTGGAGAAACGCCAAAAACCCCGGCAAGTACGGTGATAAAGTCTGTAAATGAGCTCACGTCTATCTTTCCCATCGAACCCGGAACCGGTCGAGTGTGGGTTCTGCACTTGGGTGGAGGCCGCTTGACAAAAATCCAGAGCTGATGTTTAATGTGACTAGAACAAATGTTCTGCTAACAAGAAATGCCGAGGAGCTGTGAGATGGAGATGTTGTTGGACCTTCTCGCCCATCTCGACTGGTTCGAGCGGGTCGGCGAAATCGCGAGATGGCTTGGCGGGGTCAAGTCGTGGCGATTCTATGTTCCCCGTAACTGTGGTTGGAGTGGTCAGCAGATAGAGCAGTTGCTGCGCCGGCACGGCGTCAAAGTGTGGGGACGCGGGTTCACACATGATAACCTGTTCTTCCGCGTGAAACTCCAGCAAGCGAACTGGGCCGAGTACCTGCTTTGGCGGGGAGGTATTTCTGTGTCCGGTCGCCCTTTCAACGTGCGCAACCGTCTCTATGGAAGACGGTATGCGCCGGGGTCTGAACCTCCAGTCAGCAATCACGGCACCAACCGATCTAGTTGGTTGGAGGAGATCCTCTCGCTGTTTTTCTAGATCAGCCTGGATTATAGGGCATTATTGCGTGGCTGTCAAACCGCTGGCGGTGGTTTGTGGGGTGTGTGTCCCATTAGGAGGGCAGACGTATAGGTCTGCCCCTACCAACTGTCAGACATGCGATTGCTCTGTTGGGTGGGGCAGGGCAATCGCAAGCTCTGTGAAGCGGGCACGACGGCCTCGCGTAAATGGCAGGGCCTGGTCCAGGTGGCGGGATTCATCCACCGCAGCCAGATGTTGCAAGTGCCGAATGGCTCCCACCAATGCGCCTCCCACACCGGAGGCAGGTGGACCTTCAGCCAGCGCTAGTCACGTTACAATTCCTGTCTCTTTCCTATATCTCTCCTCTTGCCTCTTGTTCAGCACCACATCCTTCCAAAACGCGGGCCTGATGGCCGACATGGGGTATTTGCTCACCCAGGGCTTGAGCAGGAGGTGCTCCCGTTCATAGACGAGGG
>JAOZPF010000308.1 GCA_029932895.1 Anaerolineae bacterium
TCACCGCCATTTGCAACCAGGCCATCGTCGCTCTCCAGAACGCCCAGCTTTACCAGAGCTTGATGGAAGAGAAAGAGCGTATCGTCGCCGTGGAGGAGGATGCCCGCAAGAAACTGGCCCGCAATCTGCACGACGGTCCTACCCAGGCCATCGCCGCCATTGCTATGCGGGCCAACTATGCCCGCACGCTGATGGAGCGTGACCCCACCGACGTGCCAGATGAACTGGCGCGCATCGAGGAGCTGGCCCGGCGCACGACAAAAGAGATCCGCCATATGCTGTTCACCCTTCGCCCGCTGATCCTAGAGACCCAGGGGCTCCAGGCGGCTCTAGAACAGTATATCGCCAAGCGGGCAGAGACCGACCCTCTGCCCATCCATCTGGATGCTCTGCCGAACGTTGACAAGGTGCTGACCAAGGATCAGCAGGGGATGATTTTCTACATCATCGAGGAGGCTATCAGCAACGCCCGCAAGCACGCCCACGCCGACAATATCTGGGTGAAATTGTGGCTAGAGAGCGATGCCTTTGTCGCCGAGGTGGTCGACGACGGCGTCGGCTTTGACACAAGCGTGCTCGAGGTGGGATATGACGAGCGGGGCAGCCTGGGCATGCTCAATATGCGCGAGCGGGCCGGGCTGGTCGGCGGCTCGTGGGCCATCGAGTCGCAGTTGGGCAAGGGCACACGGGTGTCCCTGCGGGTTCCCCTGGAGCGGCATGGCTGAGGCGGAGCGTTGGGTGTGGCTAGGCGGGTCGCTCCTCCTGGCCGTGGTCGCCACCCAGGCGGCCTGGTGGCTCCGGCGATGGGGAAAAAGCCAGGCTCAGGTCGACCGTCTGGTCAGTTCTCCATTTTTCCCCCTTCTCCTCCAGGCGACACGGCTGCTCTATGCCATCGGTCTCCCCTTTGCCGCCCTGGTGTGGGGGCACGACGCGGTGGTCGGCAGACTGCTGGGGTTGCAGCCCCTGGCGGCCAACTGGACCGATTGGGCGCGGGATGTGAGCTGGGCGGTGGGGCTGGGGTTCGCCGCCTGGGCCGTCCTGGCCGCGGGGTGGTGGGCGGTGCGGCGGGCGGGAAGCGATTCGGAACCGATCTACATTCCCGCGTCGGCCTGGCTCCTGCTGCGCGAGGCTGCTTTCCACGAGGTCCACTGGGCTTTTTACCGCAACGCGCCAATCGTGGCCCTGTGGGCTACGATGGGGGCGGCGAGGGGAACGTACTGGGGGACCTGGGCCGGGGTGGGGTTGGTCGCGCTGGAGGCAGCGCTCAACCCCTGGTACCGCTCGGCTCTGGGAGATAATAGCCGCCGCCCAGCCAAATTGGTACGGGCCGGGCTGTCCACTCTCAGCGCCGCTCTGTACCTAGAGACCGGCAACCTGTGGCTTGCCATACTGACTCACTGGGCCGTGACCTGGGGGCTGGCGGCCTGGACACAGGCACTCGGTCGCCCGAACTGGCGCCGCGGCAACATCGGCGAGGTGTGACCACGGTTCTCTCCCCACAGCGCAACTACCCGGTTCTCGTGACTCGTCCGAGGAACAGCATCCTTACACCGAGAGAGAGGCTGCGGTGTTATCCTATGTGAGGCCAGGCAATCGAAAGGAGTACATAATGGACCTGTTCAACAAATGTCAGACCTTTACCACGGCGAAAGACGTCCAGGCCCTGGGACTTTATCCCTATTTTATCCCCCTGACCAACAGCGAGGGCACCGTGGCCTGGGTGGGCGATCACAAGCTCATCATGATCGGATCGAACAACTATCTCGGTCTGACCACGCACCCCAAGGTGCGCCAGGCGGCTCTCGACGCCATCCGGCATTACGGCACCAGTTGCACCGGCTCCCGTTTCTTGAACGGCACGCTGGAGCTTCACCTAGAATTGGAACGCCGCCTGGCCGATTTCATTGGCAAGGAGGCCGCGTTGGTCTTTTCTACCGGTTACCAGACCAACGTGGGCACGATCTCGGCGTTGGTGGGGCGGAACGACTTTGTCATCACCGACAAGGAGGACCACGCCAGCATCCTGGATGGCTGCCGTCTCTCTTATGGCGAGATGCGCCGCTTTCCCCACAACGACATGGCTGGTCTGGAGCGGGTCCTCTCCCGGCTGCCAGACGACGCCGGCAGGCTGGTGGTCGTGGATGGGGTCTTTAGCATGGGCGGGGACATCGCTCTCCTGCCCGAACTGATCGGGGTGTGCAGAAAGTACGGCGCGCGGCTGATGGTGGACGATGCCCACTCCGTCGGCGTGCTGGGCGACGGGCGGGGAACGGCGGCCCACCTCGGTGTCACTGCCCAGGTGGACCTGATCATGGGCACGTTCAGCAAGTCCTTTGCCAGCCTGGGCGGCTTTATCGCTGGCGACGCGGAGGTGATCCACTATATTCAGCACCACGCCCGCTCGTTGATCTTTAGCGCCAGCATCCCCGCCGGCAATGCCGCCGCCGCTCTGGCTGCGCTGGAGGTCATGATCGAGGAGCCGGAGCGCTCGCGCCGGGTGATGGAGATCGGCGAGCGCATGCGGCAGGGGTTCCGCTCCCTGGGCTTTGACGTGGGCAGCAGCCAGACTCCCATCGTTCCCGTTATCTTTGGGGAGGACATGACCACGTTCAAAGCGTGGAAGATGCTCTTTGACGCCGGCGTCTACACCAATCCGGTCATCTCCCCGGCTGTTCCTGAGGGGCAGGCTCTCCTGCGTACCTCCTACATCGCCACCCACACCGATGAACAGTTGGAGTTTGTGCTGGAGGCTTTCGCCCAGGTGGGACGGCGGCTGGGGGTGATCTAGACCTCCGTTTGTTTCCACCGCCCTCGGCGAAACCAGTCCGTTTCCACCGTCCGCGGCGGAACCAAAAGGCGAACAGGAGGCCGTTAGCCACGTTGGCGATCCCGCGGCCCCACCAGATACCGGTGACCCCCATCCCTGCCCAGAGGGCGAGGCCGTAAGAGAGTGGCACCTCCGTCCCCCATAGTGTGAGCAGGTTGACCGCCATCGCGGGGGTCGTGTTCCCGGCCCCGTCGAGTCCGCGCGCCAGCACGACCCCCACGGCGCTGGCGACCATCGTTGGCCCCACGATGCGCAGGCAGGCAGCGCCGAAATTCACTACCTGCGGCGTGCTGTCGAAAAAGGATATCAGCGGCCGGGCCAGGAACCAGAGGAGGACCG
>JAOZPF010000309.1 GCA_029932895.1 Anaerolineae bacterium
GCGATGCTCTTTTCCATCATCCAGTTCTGGGACCTGCGGGTGATGTTTCTTTTCCTGAGCATTGCCTTGTTTCAATTCCTGCTGGCACGGCTCACCTGGCACGAGACCCGCCGGGCGTTCATCCTTATCAGCCTGATCATCCTCTTTATGACGACGATGACGTTCCTCACTGGCCGAGGCGGTGTGGGGACAGCCTATCACGAGGAGCACCTCATCAGCCGGCTGGGGCCGGTCACCATACCCCTGGTTGGGTGGCAGCTCAAGCTGGATATCACCGCCGAAAAGACGATCTTTGCCCTCAGCCAACTCGTCCGCATGTACGCCATCACCATCATGGCGATCACCATTCCCTACACCATTGACCCCAGCCTCTACGGGGTCACGTTCCGCGGCCTGGGCCTGCCCGACAAGTTTGCCTACGCAATGGACCTGGCCTTTCGCTTTGTGCCCACGCTGGGCCGTGATTTCAGCATCACTCTCGATTCCCAGCGCGCCCGGGGGTACGAGGTGGAAAAGTTGTCGGGCGGCATAGTGGCCCAGATTCGCAAGTTGGCGCCGCTGTTGGTGCCGGTGACGATCAACGCCATCGTCAGCGCCGAGGATATCATTGACGCGATGGACTTGCGCGCTTTCGGGGTCGGCCCGCGAACGTGGGTGCACAAGCTGACCTACCGGCGGGCCGACTACCTGCTCATCGCTATCGGCGTGCTGATCTTTGCCGCCTCCACCGTGCTGGCGTTTATGGGCGTGGGCAGGCTGTGGGTGCCGCAGGTGCTGTTGCGCCTGGCAGGAGGATAGAGAGCACGGCGCGTCCGGCCCAACGGACTCTTGAGAAGGAAGGTGATGAAACCAAGCGCACGTCACCAACCCGACGTCCGACGGCGTATCGCCTGGATCATTATGGCGGCCAACGGTTGCGGCGCTTTCCTGACGGTGTTTTACTTTTCCAATGTGCAATTCGAGTATGGCGGGAAACTGACGGTCAGGTTCGATCTTGGGACGCTCATCGCGGTCCTGCTGGCAGTTGCCATGCTGGTGTTGGGCAATCTGGTCGGGAGGCGACGCGGGGCGCGAATGTGGGACTGGTACCTCCAGGCTAGTCAGGGCGGCGAGTATGAGCCAGCCACTCCCGATATCCGTCAGGCGGCGCTGAACATGCCGGCATATGTATCCCGTACCACGCTGGGTATGTGGGTGTTTGCCGGCTTTGCTTTCGGGTTCGCCAACTCCCTCGGCCCGCATTTCACTTTCAACTGGGACGTGTTTGGCATGGTCTTGTTGGGGACCAGTTGCATCGCCGGACCCACCACCTCTGTCCTGGTCTATTTTGCCTGCGAGCGAGTCTGGCGCTCGGAGCTCGATCTCTTTTTCCCCGATGGCGTCCTGACCGATGTGCCTGCCTTCCGTATGACTGTCAGGAGGCGCATGCTCATCCTGTTCGTGGTGAGCGCCATCCCTCTGTTGCTGCTGGCAGCTCTCTCTTACAGTCAGGCGGTCGAGATCGCAAGTGCGCCACAGCCGGAGGCGCTGCTCCCCCGGCTGCTGCGCCTGGAGCTGTTCCTCGCTGTGGTTGGCGTGACCGTGGCGATCGTGCTCGCCCGCACGCTGGGCGCATCGCTGGTCGAACCACTGGAGACGCTGGGGAAGCACATGAGCGCCGTGCGGGAGGGCGATCTGGAGCGTCGGGTGAAAGTCACTTCGAACGACGAGCTGGGACAGCTAGCGGAGGGGTTTAACGCGATGCTGGACGGCCTGCGCCGCGAGGACGTCATCCGGCGGTTGTTCAGCCTCTATGTGACCCCGGAAGTTGCCGAACACGCTATCGAATACGGAGCCGAACGGGGCGGGCAACTGACCGAGGCCACCATCCTGTTCGTCGATATTCGCAGTTTCACCGCCATGACCGAGCGCGTGGAACCAGGCGTGCTGATCGCGCTACTCAACCGCTACTTTGACACAATGTCCAAGGTGATCATCAAGCACGGTGGGCTGGTCAACAAGTTCGGCGGCGACAGTCTGCTGGCTGTCTTTGGCACGCCGCTCAACCCAACCAGCGACCATTCCCAGCGGGCGGTACAGGCGGCGCAGGGGCTGCTCCAGGCGCTGGAGAGATTCAATCGGAATCAGGTTCGCCGCGGGGAGCCTTCGCTGCGCGTCGGCGTGGGGGTGGCAACTGGACAGGTGCTGGCTGGCAACGTGGGCAGTGCGGAGCGGCTAGAGTACACGGTCATCGGCGACGCGGTCAATCTGGCTAGCCGCCTGGACGCGATGACAAAGGACTTGGACGCCACTGTCCTGGTCAGCGAGGCGACGGCTGCCGCCGCGCAGGCCCCCGAATTGCTGCAACCCATCGGGCAGGTATCGGTGCGCGGCAAGCACAAACCAGTGCGCGTTTATGCCCTCCGACCATCTGCCAGTCCACCGGTTAGTTAGCCGCCGGTCGATGCCTGGCCCGGTTCACCGCCGCGCACCCCTCCGCTCCCGGGAGGGATTGAGGGCAAGGGCAGCAGATGTGGTAAAGGGCAAGCCCCGACTTTCGTCGGGGCTTGTTATCTGCCAGGTGCGTTATGCCTCTCCACACAGATGGAGCAGTCGCTCCCAGCGGCGGTCTGTCTCTTGCTGTAGTTCGTCGATGATGTGCCGGTTCTCGGGTCGGAACAGGTGACGGAACCGCCCCTGCCGCTTGAGCCATTCTTCCACCGGCGGTTTTTCCTTCGGCTTGTAAGTGAGATGCCACTCACCGTTCTCTACCTCATAGAGCGGCCAGTAGCAGGTGTCCACCCCCAACTGGGTTATCTCGATCGTCTCCTCGGTGGGATGCCGCCAGCCGCGATTGCAGGAGGAGAGGACGTTCATAAAAGCCGGGCCGCCGCAGTCAACCGCCTTGCGCGTCTTGCGCATCAGGTCCTTCCACTGGCTTGGCGCTGCCTGGGCCACGTAGGGGATGTTGTGGGCTGCCATAATGGCGGTCAGGTCCTTGCGGAACTGCTGCTTGCCCGGGATCACCTTGCCCGCTGGCGAAGTGGTGGTGTTGGCCCCGTGTGGGGTGGCGCTGGAGCGCTGAATGCCGGTGTTCATATAGGCCCCATTGTCGTAGCAGATGTAGAGGAACTGGTGCCCGCGCTCAGCCGCGCCGGAGAGGG
>JAOZPF010000310.1 GCA_029932895.1 Anaerolineae bacterium
AGGCTAAGGTGGGTATCAAGGTCTACAAGCCAACGTCGCCGGGCCGGCGCGGAATGACCGGTTCGACCTTTGAGGAGATCACCAAGACTGGGCCAGAGCGAGGCCTGGTGGCTCCCCTGCGCAAGCGAGGCGGGCGGAACGCTCACGGGCGGGTCACCGTGCGCCACCGCGGCGGGGGGCACAAGCGGCGCTATCGCGTCATCGATTTCAAGCGGACCAAGCACGGCATCCAGGCCAAAGTGGTTTCCATTGAATACGATCCCAACCGCTCGGCCCGCATCGCTTTGCTGGTCTATGAGGATGGTGAGAAACGGTACATTGTGGCTCCCTTGGGCCTGCAGGTCGGTGACGTGCTGATGAGCGGCCCCAAGGCCGAGATCAGAGTGGGTAATGCACTGCCGCTGGAGAATATCCCGCTGGGAACGATGGTACATAACATCGAACTGTCGCCGGGACGGGGCGGGCAGTTGGTCCGCTCAGCCGGGACGTCGGCCCAGGTGTTGGCGAAGGAGGGGCGGTACGTGACGGTCCGGCTGCCTAGCGGCGAGATGCGCCTGGTGCGTAAGGAGTGCATGGCTACCATCGGTCAGGTGGGGAACGTGGACCATGGGAACATCAAGCTGGGCAAGGCCGGCCGCAAGCGCTGGTTGGGCCGGCGGCCCCATGTGCGCGGCTCGGCGATGTCCCCGCGGGACCACCCGCACGGCGGTGGTGAGGGCCGGGCGCCCATTGGGATGCCGGGGCCCAAGAGTCCGTGGGGCAAGCCCACGCTGGGCAAAAAGACGCGGCGCAACAAGTCCACCGGCAAGTATATC
Organism: Anaerolineae bacterium; assembly: GCA_029932895.1. Taxonomy (GTDB): domain Bacteria; phylum Chloroflexota; class Anaerolineae; order B4-G1; family DUEL01; genus JAOZPF01. The sequence continues at coordinate 816 of JAOZPF010000310.1, forward strand.
GTTCGTCGGCGGGGCGCCCGCAGGCGCTAATTGTGAGCGAGACGGAGAGGTGATATGTCGCGGTCGTTGAAAAAGGGTCCGTTCGTCAATCCAAAACTGCTGCGGAAGATAGAGGAGATGAACCGGGCGGGGGAGAAGCGGGTTATCCGCACCTGGTCGCGGGCCTCGACGGTCTTTCCCCAGATGGTGGGTCACACCATCGCCGTCCACGACGGGCGGCGGCACGTGCCCATCTATATCACGGAGAACATGGTCGGGCACAAGCTGGGCGAGTTCGCGCCCACCCGGACGTTTCGGGGACATATTGTGAAAGAGAAGAAAGGCAAGGTCCGCGTGTAGCGGGCGCTGGGCTGGAGGATAGATATGGAGGTTCGCGCGGAGGCGAAGCACATACCGATGTCGGCGCAGAAGGTGCGCCTGGTCATCGATCAGGTGCGGGGAATGGGCGTGGTTGAGGCCTTGGAAGTGCTCCAGTTTATGCCCCAGGCTGCGGCCCGGCTGGTGGAAAAGTTGGTTCGCTCCGCCGTTGCCAACGCCGAGGAGAACGTCGGCCTATCCCGCCAGGACCTGTACATCGCGCGCATCGTCGCCAATGATGGACCTGGTGTGATGCCCGGCAAGGGGCGACGGCCTCGTTTTGGCGGGCGGGGGCGTTACCGCCCTATCCGCAAACGGTCTTCGCACATCGCTGTGGTGCTGGACGAATTTGAAGAGGAGTGGGAGCGCTAAGAGCGGTCCCGGAGGAGGACAGGTTTGGGACGCAAGGTTCACCCCTATGGCTTCCGGCTCAAGGTCATCCGCGATTGGAAAGCGCGATGGTTCGCTGAGGGTCAGGCGTACGCCGACTTTCTCCAGGAGGACCTGGCGATTCGGAGTCTGATCGAGGAAAAACTAAGGGACGCTGCCGTTTCATCGGTCGAGATCGAACGCTCGCCCAACCGGGTTCAGGTGATCATCTGGACCGCCAGGCCGGGCATCGTCATCGGCCGCAAGGGGGCGTCGGTGAAGGCGCTTCGTCGGGACCTGGAGATTCTGACCGGCAAGAAGGTGCACGTTGATGTGCAGGAGGTCGAGCGGCCAGAGTTGGACGCCAGACTCGTCGCCGAGAACATTGTGGCCCAGTTGGAGCGGCGCATCTCCCACGGGCGGGCGATGAAGCGGGCGATTCAGCAGGCGATGCGCGCCGGGGCGGAGGGTGTCATGATCGTCTGCAAAGGGCGTCTCGGCGGGGCGGAGATGGCTCGGCCGGCCAAGATGCGGGAGGGCCGGGTGCCGCGGCAGACCCTGCGGGCGGATATCGATTACGCTGTGGAAGAAGCGCACACCACCTATGGCCGGATTGGGGTTAAGGTCTGGATCTATAAGGGCGAGGTGTTGCCTGAGGTGAGGGAAGAGGAACCCTTCATCGTATAGAACCCGGGCGCGAGGGAGATTGAGCGATGTTGATGCCAAAGCGGGTCAAATACCGCAAGCAGTTTCGAGGACGCTTAAAGGGTAAAGCCGGGCGAGGGACCGAGGTGGTCTTTGGGGAGTATGGCTTGCAGGCCCTGGAGCCAGCGTGGATCACCAGCCGCCAGATCGAGGCGGCGCGGCGCGCCATTGTGCGCCACGTCCGCCGGCGTGGCAAGTACTGGATCCGCGTCTTTCCCGACAAGCCGGTCACTGCCAAGCCGGCAGAGACACGGATGGGCAAGGGGAAAGGGGCGGTCGATCACTGGGTGGCGGTCGTCAAGCCGGGGCGCGTTCTCTTTGAGCTGGCTGGCGTCTCCGAGGAACTGGCTAGAGAGTCGATGCGCCTGGCTGCCAATAAATTGCCGATCCGCTGCCAGTTCGTGGTTCGACATGACCTAGTGGGAGAGTAGGATGCAGGCGAGGGAGCTTCGTTCGTTGACCGATGAGGAACTCCAGGTGCGACTGGATGATGCGTATCGAGAGTTGTTCAACCTGCGCCAGGAGTGGGTGTTGGGCAGGCTGGAGGACAACAACCTGGTCGTCGCGGCCAGGCGGAATATTGCGCGCATCAAGACGATCATACGGGAGCGGGAGTTGGCCATGATGATGGAAGGAGGCGCGCAGTGAGAGAGCGTCGCAAACGACTGACTGGGCGCGTCATCAGTGACAAGATGGACAAGACCGTTGTGGTGTTGGTCGAGCGGACCCGCCGCCATCCCACCTATGGGAAGGTCGTGCGGGTGCGCAAGAAATTCTATGCCCACGACGGAGATAATCAGTGTCGCCTGGGCGATCTGGTCTCGATCGTCGAGTCTCGTCCCCTCAGCCGCACCAAGCGGTGGGTGGTGGACCAGATTCTCGAACT
>JAOZPF010000002.1:0-17054 GCA_029932895.1 Anaerolineae bacterium
ACCGATGCCGCCCACCTTTGCCGCCAGGTGGATCACGATGTCGGGTTGGCTATCCGCCAACAGCCGGCGCACGGCCTCCAGATGCACCAGATCGTACTCCCGGCTGCGCGGCACAAAGACCTCCTTGGCCTCCCTTTCTCTCAGCTTTTGGACGACGAACGAGCCGAGGAATCCGGCTCCGCCTGTGACGCAGACGCGCTTGTTTTGCCAAAAAGCTGTTTGCTCGCTCACATTATACCCCCTTCAGACATTTGCATTCATAGGTGTTCCAATTTTACCGCACTCTTTTGGCGTCACCGGTCTGGCCCGACGGACGGTGTAAATGTCGAGTAGGTCGCGCGGCAGGTGGTTTCGGGGTTGCGCTCTAGCGCTTCCAAGAGGCGCAATTGGTGCTCTGTCTCGGACATAAAGCCCCATCTAGAATTCGGCGGATGAATTCTATCACACCACGAGAGGCTGTCAAGGAAGCGGCTCCGCCCTGTCCTGCGTCAGCAGCCCTCGGATGCGCGCGGCGACCATCTCGATGGCGACCTCGTTAAAGCCCCCTTCGGGGATGATCACGTCGGCGTACCGCTTGCTTGGCTCCACAAACTCCAGATGCATGGGCCGCACGGTCTTTTGGTACTGGGCGATCACTGATTCAAAGGTCCGCCCCCGCTCCTGCACGTCCCGCTGCAACCGCCGGATGAGACGGATGTCGGCGTCGGTGTCCACATAGAGCTTGATGTCGAATAGCTCGCGCAGCTCGCGGTCGACAAAGACCAGGATGCCCTCCACCAGGATGATCGGCGCCGGGCCAACTCGCTCTCTCTTGGAGGTTCGAGTGTGGGTCGTAAAGTCATAGACGGGGATCTCGACCGGATGACCAGCCTTGAGCTGGCGCAGATGCTCGACCAAGAGAGAGGTCTCTAGCGAGTCCGGGTGGTCAAAGTTCACCTGTCTCCGCAGGGATTCTGGCAGGTGGCTCAGATCCCGGTAGTAGGCATCGTGGGGAATGTAGGCGACGTGCTCGGCTCCGACGCGCTCCAGAATCTCGGTGGCGACGGTGGTCTTGCCCGAGCCAGTACCACCCGCCACGCCAAAGATGATCGGTCCTTTGTTCAAGGTTCTCCTCCCTCGGGTGTGTGGCCCGGGCGATATATGATCAATCCCAGGGCCAGCGTCGCCAGCCAGGCCGCAGCCATCAGACCGGTGCGCTCGTCGGTCGGCCCGCCCAGCCTACCGCTGGCGACCAGGCCGGATAGAGCGAGCGCCGGTGCGGCAAGGGTCAGCAGGGCGAGAAGCACGCGCAGCAGGACCTCGGCTCGCCGCCAGCGGGCCGGCCGGGGCCTGGGCACGGCCAGAGTTGCCAGCAGGCTCACCGCCCCGAGCACCAGCCCGGCTCCCTGGAGCCACCGTCCTGGGTCGTGGACGATGTCCAGCACCAGGTAGGAGGAACGGCGCACTTGGAGTTGTGTCCCGTCAAGCACGAGTTGTTGCGTCTCGCCCTCCAGCATCGTCTCCGCTGCCAGTTCGCCCGTGGGGGCGTGAAAGACCTGCAAGCGTGCCTCCGTGCTGGCCGAGGAGGTGTTGGAGCCGGTCAGGAGGATGCGTCCCACCAGTCCGGCCTCCGGGACGGCGAAATAGGCCTCGGGCGATTCCGGCGATAGGTCGATGGTCAGCGTGGACCTGGCTGGTTCCTGGGTGGTCTGCTGGAGGCCGAGGGGGGTGCCTGCCGCGTCGGATGCTGTGATCTCGAACTCGGGACCGTCACCCGTGAGGTAGATGGTCACGCCAGGCTGGGCGGACCGTGTGCTGTTCTCTGTCAGGGCGACCTGGTCGTGACCGGGCACGCTGAGTGTCTCTCCGACGTGGCCAATGACCCCTTCCGCCCGCCATCCACACAGGGAACTGACCAGCATCCCGACCAGGAGGAGGAGCAGACTGGTGTGGAAGATGATGGCGAGAATGGTTTCCTGCCGCTGACGGTTATCTGGGCTGGCCCGGCGCGGGCCATAGGCCTGCTTGAGGGTTGCTGCGTTCTCGATGGTTCGCGCCAGCAGGAGAAAGGCAGCGGCGGACAGGATGAGCCGAGGGAGAGGAGTGTGGGTCAGCGAGAACAGCCCGGCGCGGTAGAGCGTGCTTGTGGCGGCGCCGAATCGGGCCTGAACCTGGGCCAGCCAGGGGTCGGATGCCAGGGGGCTGGAAGGAATCTGAGGGATGAGGGTCAGGAGCAGTAGATAGAGGGACAGGGCCAGGGCGACTATTGCCAGGGCAACGTCGCTGGTGGCGATCTGCCAGGCGAACCGCCAGGGATCGCGCCGTGGGGAAGGCTGCGCCGTCATCATACCCAAGACCCCGCGAGTGTTGGGGGCCACAAGAAGAGCCACCCGTCGGAATCGAACCGACAACCGACCGCTTACGAAGCGGTTGCTCTGCCGATTGAGCTAGGGTGGCATCGTTGGGCGATTATACCACATCGGTCGGGGTTGACAAATCATGCGGCCCGTCAATCCTCTCCCTGCGGACGACTGCACAGCCGGTACCCACGACCGCGTATGGTGATGAGGTAGCGCGGGTTGGCTGGGTCCTGTTCCACCTTGGCCCGTACCCGGCTGACCAGTTTTTCGATCCGGGCGTCGTCCACTTCGTCGATATAGGACTCGCCCCACACCTCCTCGACCAGCCGGTACTTGTCGCACAGCTTGTCCTTGCGCCGGTAGAGAGCGGTCAGTAAGCGGTGTTCCAACTCGCTCAGAAGGGGGATCCGCTTGCCGTCTACGTACACGTCCCCCGCGTCCTCGTCGACCCACACTCCTTGGCGGGGCGCGTCGGTTGCTTCCTCGTGCCGGCGCACAAAAGCGGCAAAGGTTTCACCGAACAAGGCCCCGTCCTCGTTCACCAATCCCAGGTTGTGCAGGTGCCTTTGCTGTTCCTGTCCCAGCTTTTTGCCCTCTGCCAGAGCCAGCAGTTCCTGTTGTTCGATGTCGGTGAGCTGTTGCCATAGCTCCTCACACTCCCGGCGCACCACTTGGTCCCCTGCCAGAGCCTCGGCTACCAGCCGGGTGCCCATTTTCTCATAGGTCTGGGGGGCGGCCGTGCGGGCGTGAAGCAAAAGGCGCACGATGGCGTGCAGGAGCCCAGGGTGCCCACCGCTCGCGCGAACGATGAACGAGACCTCCGCTTCGGTCAGCGCGACATCTTCCTCCTTCGCCAGTGTCGTGACTGCGTGTTCCGCCGCCTCTTTTTCCAGCATTCTCAACTGGCAGATTCGCCCGGCAAAGAGCTCGCGGAACTCGGCAGTTTCGGCGTCGCTGCGCAGCTTTTCCAATGGGTGGGCGGTAGCGGTGACATAGACCATCTCTTCTCTGTAGCGGTCTCGCAGCGCCCGCAGGTTTAGGAACGTCCGTCCCTCTAGCGCTCTGAATGGCTCGTCGAACTCGTCTAGGACCAGCGCGACGCGCTGCCCCCCTTCGCACAGTTTTTCCATCGCATCGTTGAAACCAAGTGGGACTGACAGTGGGCTGGGAGGCTCGATGATCTGTTGGTATTCTTCCTCGAGCCGCGCCGCCAGCTCGGGAGCGTCCAGTTCGCGTAGTCGTGAGCGGATTGCCCGCAGGATGGCTTCGTAGAAACCTTGCTCCGAGAGGTCCAACATACGATTGCAGTCGACGTAAAAGAGCAGCACCGCGCTCGCCTTTGCGCTGCTCCCCGGCGCGCAGAGGTCGCGCAAAAGGGCCGATTTGCCGGTGTTGCTAAGGCCGACGACAGCACAGCATTTGCTGTTGGCGATATACTTGTTCAGACAGGCTTGTTCCGTGGGTCGGTTCAGGTTGCCCATAGATGTTACTCTGCCCTTGATCTCGTGGGGGTGCGAGGTACGAGAAGCGCCAACGGCGGGCCAGGGCCCGCGCGTCGGCGCTCTTGTTTCGCGGCCACACCGCTCAATGGGCGGTGCGGAGACGGCGGGCGGTGATGAGGATCAGCAGCAGCCCGGCGGCCAGGATCACCGCTGTAAAGGTCCCTATGCCGGTGTTGGCCATCGCTCCTGTGTCGGCGGTGGGGGCGGGGGTTGCCTCTTGAGTTGGCTGGGCGGCGATGGTGGGAGTGGCCTGGGCGATGGCTGCTGGTGTTCCCTGCTGCGCCGTCTCTCTGGCCGGCGCGGCTTGGGTGGGGCTGGGGCGAGGAGGTACCGCCGTTGGTCTGGGGGTGGAGGTGGCGGGGGGAGCCGTTGTTGGCACTGTGGTAGCTCCTTGTCTGGCCTCTGCTGTCGTGGTCAATTCGACCCCCATCGCCACGTTTATCGGCGTCTCGGACGGCACGGCAGCGACCTGGGAGCCGATAATACCGCGCCCCACAATCAGCGCCCACGCGCAAAAAGCGATGATGCCAATCAGGAGCAAACCGCCCATCACGGCCACGAGGATGATAAAGGTGCGGTTCTGTTGCTCCTCTCCTCCTTCTTCCTCTTCTGTCTCGTCCATTCCGAAATCCATGTCGTCCATACTCGTCTCCTCCTGTCGATCGCTGGCGACCGGTGATGATGGTTGTTGCTAGGGGAGCATCTCCAGGTTGTTCACCGGGATCAGGACAGGCTCTCCCTCGTCGTCGGGTCGGATGCGCGCCACTGGGAGGCGCGCGCCAGTGGCGATGCGCATTGCCGCTGGAGGAAGCGCCACGACTGTGCCGGTCAGGCCGATGTGGGGCGCGCGGACGGCTCGCACCCGGTCCCCCACGGCCAACGCCTTCTCTTCCAATTTCAGAGCATCTGTGCCGGGCTCTGCCGGCAGGGGAATGATAATCTCGGGGCGTTGCCCCTCTCTTCCACCGCTGAGCCGCCCATCGAGAATGGCCTCGCGACCGTTGTGGGTGGAGAGCAGGTCAAAGGCTGGCGCCGACATGGGGAAAGCGCCGATGCCCTCGGTAGCCACCACCGGGAAGGGCAACTTGGTGACCTCTTCTATCAGTTCGGGGGCGATGCTGCCAACGATGATTCCCCGCGCCTGGAGTTCGATAGCCCGTTCCAGAGCTTGGCTGTCGAGGCTGGAGCCGCCCACGAGAATGACGCCACGGGAGGTCGTGTCAATGGCGCGCGCTTTCATACTCTTGTTCCGTGCCTTGACGGTGAGGCGCATGACGCCGAACCCTTCCTTGCCGTTTCCCCACGCTCCCTGGATGATCGCGCCGGCTATCTGTATCGCTACGCCCCGGCCGGGGTAAATCCTCGTCACCGTGCCGTAATACCCGGCGCGGACCTCGATTTCCTGGGACTGGCCTTCAATAAGGAGTTTCCCGTGTCCACTTCCAGTCACGCGCCCGTCGATGGGCGAGCGGCAGAGCTTGCGGCCCAGTCCAAAGAGACCCCTGCGGCGGGCCAGGACCTGTCCCTTTTTGACCTCCTGGTCGGTTTTCACCTGTAGGTATCGCTGGAACTTGCGGATAGGGACCCCCAGGCTATGGGCGACGTCGACGATGCGGAACTCGCCCCTGGCGTGGACGCGGCCAATGACCTGCACGGGGTCCACTCGTGCACCCTGCTGCACGAGTATCTCGCCGTGAGCGGGCATCATCCGCTCCCGGCGGAGCAGTTTCAACGGCGATACGACGGCCTGTGGTGGGTAGAAACGCATATGCCTATCCCCCGACATCCCAGAGCCACTGTTGCACCTGGGTTTGCCGCTCCTCGGGGTCGGATACCAGTTGCAGCGGGCGCCCGCGAGCGTCCACAATCAGCCCGGCGAGCCCTCCTCGCACTCGTCGTTTACCTCCTTTGCCCGGACCACCCAGCCCGACGTCGAATCGTCTGCGCGGCTTGAGTTCCAACACGGCCTCCTGACCTGCTGGCAGCGGGAGCACCTCCAGCGACCCGTAGGGCACCTCCACATCCAGCGTGCCGCCTTCCTCGTAGTGGATGCGGACGCTGAGCACAGTCTCCCCTTTCCGCGCCACACCGACCGGAGCGATGATGGTAGCCAGGTTGAGTATGCCGCCGTTATCGATGGTCTCGACGGTTGCCAGCGGATTGAGGCGGGCGACGGCCCCGAGTATGGGGGCCAGCCCGTAGACGTCGACAAGGAGGGTGCTGACCCCGACCGGCTCGACCGCGTCCAGTACCATGAGGGCGACCTGTCCGGGGTAGGGCGCGTTTGCCAGGCTGCGCCCACTGAGCAGAATGGGGTCGAACTGTGGGGTCAGGCCGGCCCGCATCTGGGCGCGACCTGGATGCCAGCCAGGCCGTGCTGTCTCCAGTGTTTCGCGGATCACCTCCCGGACCACTGCCTGCCCCAACCACAATTCCTCTGTGGTTTCGGGGATGCTGCCGGGATTGATCTCCTGGTGGGCCAGCATACCCATCACCTGTTGGGGGGCGAGGGGGGCCGGTATCCAGCGAGTGATGGCCTCGGCTCCTTTTCGTTCCAGGATGCGCCGCCCTCCCTCGAGTGATCCCAGGTCGCCGCGCACCGTCACAAAGAGTTGGCCGTCAAAGACCGCCACCAGGGTCGTGTTGACCGCGCCGAGGTCGATGCCCAGTGTTCCCTTGGGCGGTTCGTCCAGGTACCACAGGTATTGGATCAGGTGTGCGAATGTTTCGGCGGCGGGGAGAACGGGCAGGTTGCTCCAGCGGGCGAGTAACTCGATGCCCGGTAATTTGCCCAGGTATTGTTCCCGGTAGAGGGTGTCCAACTCGGCGCGGACAGCGTGGGTGTACTCGCTATCTAGAGTAGGGCGCACATTATCAACAGAGCGAATCTCGGTCTGCCCGCCGATGATGTCGACCGCGTGCTTGCGCAAAGACTTGTTGCCGGCGAACAGGATCCGCGGCCGCCGTTCTTCCTCGAGCATCGAGCAGGCCAGAGCAACTGCCTCTACCAATTCCAGTGTCGGCACCGCCGCTCCGCCGTCGGTGCCGCCAGCGATGCAGACGACGTCCGGTTGGTGGTCGAGGATGACCTGTACCTGCTCCTCTATAGTCATGCCACGTCGGGGGTCCTGGACGATGAGCCCCTCTACGGAACTGTAGGTTCCGGCCACGGCGCGGATGGCGCTGGCGAGGCTCAATTCGGGGACAAGCCCGCCCAGCACCACCCGGATGGGGCGCGCGGCGCTGCTTGTGACGACAAAGGTATCCACTCCCGTGCTGGTATCCTGCTGGGGGGTGATCAGGTCTTTGCCGGGATCTAGCAAGGTCCGGCCCGTGACGTCCTCGATCTGTTCGATGGCGTGCTGCACGCCGATCACAATGTCGCGCCAGGGAGGGTTCACCGTCGTCAGGCCGCTGCCCTGGGCGATAAAGCGGTAGCTACCGTTCACGCGGTCCAGGAGCACCGCTTGCGTGGTGACGGTGCCACAGTCCACAGCCAGGATGGAACCGGCGCCCTGCTCTTGTGCCATGCCGCTTTATGGCCCTCCCAATGCGTACTGTATCACGATCTGGATGACGGTGTAGGTGCGGCCGATGAGGACGGAGAGACTGGCGGTCAGGGCGGTGGCGAAGGCGGTCCCAAAGGCGACCAGGAGGAACGCGCGTCCGATCTTGCCCGCCAGACCAACCGTGCGGCCCCACCATCCCTGCCATGTTGGGCTATGAGGGATGGTCATAGCAAACGTGGCGAGGGCGCAGATGGTGCCGAGGGATACGAGCAGCCCGTTGAGTACGCCCGTTCCTCCCTCGTGCAGCCAACTCAGGAACGAGCCGGAGGCCGTGGTCTGGGGGATGATGGTGCCCAGGAGCGCCCCGCCCGTGGCCACCGCGGCCCCCACGCCGATCAGAAAAGCGGTCGAGAGGTTACCCAACACAACCAGGCGCGAGCGGGGGAATCCCTTAAAGAGCAGCAACAGCCCGAGGAGCAAGGGCACGACGATGCTCACCCGTTCGACGGTTCCGGTCTCGGCCAGCAGAGCGGGAATGATCATCTCCAGGAAGACGGAGGTGAGGGCGACGGCCAAGCCGTATCCGACCGCCGCGCCAATGAGCAGGTGAAGGGCCAGGCGGTAGAGGGGGTTGTCGCCCAGGAGGTAGCTGAGGATCGCGACCGTCAGCAGGGCGCCCACCACCGCGCCGCCGAGCTCCAATAGTTCTGCTGTCATGGCCTGCGCCCCCCTGCCAGGAAGATGAAGGCCCCTGCGACCATCAGGCCGACGATGACCAGTTGCGCGGTCCCCAGCCAGTTGAGGAGGAAGGTGAGGTCGTCGTTCTGGGGGTTACCCAGCCTGCTCTCGTACGCCGCACCACCGGCTATGCCGGCGATGGCTGCCCGTAGTTGCCCGGCCTGGGGCGAGAGATACGGGCTGGTCAGCGGCTCTGCCTTTGCGCTCATCCCTGCCACCAGCGGCAGGTCGGGGTCACTCAAGGTGACCTGCTCAACCCACGTGCGGAGGTCATCTGGTCGTGCCGCCAGCACGATGACCAGAGCGATGTCGTCACTTGTTGAGGAGAGGATTTCCTGCACCCCCGCTGTCCCGCCGGGCCGATAGCCCAAAACCGTCACCTGGCTCTCGTCTTGCAGCGTGTCGGTCAGGACGTGCGCCACCAGCATCTGGGCCGTCGCCGGCCCTTCGGGCCGTGTGCTTGCCAGCAGGAGGTGTCCCCCTCTCGCCACCGCGTGGCGCAGGATCGGCGCAGCTACCCAGTTCATCTCGTCCGCCTCGGCCGGCCCGTACTCAAAGGCCACCAGAACGGTGGTGCCATCCCCCACCGTCTGCTCAATCGTCTCGAATAGCTGGCCTACGGCCGGCGTGACGGGCGCGCTGAACAGCGAGGGAATGAGCATGGGGACGGCGATGGCCCCGAGCAGCAAGATGGCGATCACTGCCCGGACGACGGCCCAGGCGATGCGTTTCCCCTCCGCCTTCTCGGGCTTGGGCACCGCTGGCGGACGGTTTAGCAGCTCTCTGAGCAGATCGGCCCGGGCGCGGGCGGCAGCGCTGGGGGCCGCGGCGGGGGCCGGGCCGGCTGCTGCGGTCTCTGAGACGGCGAGACTGGGGGCGAGTGTGCCTCGTAACCCCTTGAGAAGCCCCTCTGTTTCTGGTGGCCCGCCAGCTTCGGCTTCGGCCTCCGTTTTGGGACGCAGCGCCTCCAGCCATTCGGGAATCTCGGCCGGGACCAATCCCTCCATCTCCGGTGGCGCGATCAGGGGGGAGGTGTCGGGGAGGGGCGGGGCCTCGGCGGCAGCGACCTCTTCTTCTTTGGTCAGTTCTTCCAACCAATCCAGGGAGGCCGCCTCGACCTCTTCTGGCACTCCTTCGTCGGAGGAGAACACCGGGGCTGTTGGGGCCGGCTCCTGTAGCCAGTCGAGGACTTGGGCCCGCTCCTCCTCGGTTTCTGGCTCGCCAACTTCGGCCTCCGGGCTGGCCAGCCAGTCCGGTATCTCGACCGCCCCCTCTTCGGCCGGGATGGTGAAAGCGGCCGCCGCTGGGGTCTCTGCTTCCGCTGTGGCCTCTGGCTCCGCCGGAGGTTCGTGCTGTAATTCAGCCAGCCAGTCCGGTACTTGGCCTTCTTCCTCCTCCCCCGCGGCGGGAGGGGCGGCGGGTGGCGGCTCCAACCCAGCCAACCAGTCCGGCATCTCGGATTCCGCTGCGGACGGGGGTTCTTCGGCCGCGGGCGGGGTTGGTTCGGTTTCCAATTCGGCCAGCCACTCGGGGGCCGGGGCCGGTTGCTGTGGCTGCGCGGTGGGCTCTGGCTCCTCTGCCTCAGCCAGCCAGTCCGGCTTCGCTGGCTCCGCTGCGGACGGGGGTTCTTCGGCCGCGGGCGGGGTTGGTTCGGCTTCCAATTCGGCCAGCCAATCTGGTATCTCGGCCGCCGGGACCGGCTCCGAGCCGGCCGCGGTCGGTTCTGCTGGTTGCGGTTCCTCGGCAGCCTCGGCCCGCAGTTCGGCCAGCCAATCCGCTTCTGGCTGCGGCCCGCCTGTGGGTTTCTCTCCCGGCGGAGGGACTGCCTCCGGCTCGGCCAGCCAGTCGGGGAGGTCAGCCGACGGAACCTCTGCCTCCGGCGCGCGCTCTTCCGCGGCTGTTTCACCGACCCCGGCCCGCAGTTCGGCCAGCCAGTCTGCCGTACCCTCCTCGGCGGCTCCCGGCGGTGTCACCGGCGGAGGTTCCTCTTGGGCAGAGGGTGGGGCGGGTTGTCCCGGTGGCTGCTGGTCTGCTGTGAGGGGGATCAGGCGGGCGTTGCACTTGTCGCAGTAGACGTTGCTCACAGGGTTCATTTCCCCGCACATTGGGCAGCGGATGCCGGCGTCCGTGGGCAAAGTCGCTCCGCACTCGTTGCAGAAGCGGCTCCCTTCCCTGTTAGCTGTGCCGCAGTTTGGGCAATAGATCATACTTCTCTCACCGGTCGCTGTAGGGACGGTCCAGCCCCGTGATGACGCGCAGACCCATCAGCAGAGTGCCCAATCCAACGCCGATCAGCAGCCCGCGCATCCCGGCCATTGTGGGGACAGTTATCCACCACTCCCGCAGCCTGACAAGTTGCTCGCCGATCGCGCCCGGTAGCTGCAGGGTGCCCAGGAGGACGATAATGGCCGAAAGGAGAAAGAGGACAGCGCCGACGTTCCTGCGCTTGCGCAGGAGGCGGAAGCCGGCCAGGGCCAGGGTGAAGGCAATCAGTCCGGTGACGCTGGCCTGGAGCGGGGAGAGGACGTACTGGAACCACCAGTCGCTGGCCGTGACGAGAGAGGTGGCGGCCGGCAGGCTTTCCAGCGACGCTGCCAGTCTGCCGACCAGCGTCAATCCCAGGCTGACGATGGCGGAGAGGATGAGGACGCCACTGTAGAGAGCTCCCCGCCGTCCGTGAGCCACCCGTCCCAGATGGACGCGTAGGATGTTGAAAAAACCGAGGATAAAGGCAAAGGCAGCGATGATCACTGCCCAGCGAACCATCTGGTCGCGCAGGAAAGTCAGTGTGACGGCGACCAGGTTTGCATCTGGAAGCAAGGGGGGGATCAGGTACCCCAGGAGGACGATCATGCCTGCGGCGATTGCGATGGCAGTGGCGAATAGTTTAGTCATACGATCCATCGCTTGCCCCTCAGAAAATCCCCAGTATCTTGAGCAGAATGACGCCGATCAGCAAAAAGCGGAGAACATCTTGGGTTCTCAGGCTCGCCAGATGGCGGGGGAGGAGGGTGAGGCGCGCTATGCCGCTGTACATCTCCTCTCCCACTGCCAGACTGTCGACATCCGCGTAGAGCGCCCCCAGCGCGCCTAGCTGGTCCACAGCGCCAATCTGGGCTAGTTGTTTCGTCTCTCCGGCGTGGGCGACCAAGGAGGCCTCCTCGGCGAGAGAGCCAATGATGATGTTGCCGCCCACCTGTTCGTGGCGGACCGCATCCGCGGCTCCGGCGGCGTAGATAGGTGGTTGGTCGGCGATAAAGCGTACAGAGGCCGGATTGTACCGCTCTGGAATTCCCCTGCGCGCGTAGGCGTTGCGTAGCGCATCTTCGACCAGGGGGAGCAAGGTCGAGTCCCCCACGGTCACGATGGGCGGGGAACGGTAGGCAGTAGCGCTATCTGCCAGTTCCTCGATGGCGGCAATAGCCGCGAGTGATGCTATGGTCCGGTCTCCGCCGATTCTGCCGGAGCCGATGGCAAAGTGGAGACGGGTGCCGTTCTCTGCCGCGCGGCTCAGCTCCTCTGGAAGCTGGTCGAAAGCGGGGATGGGGCGCGACTGGGGCCGGTGCCCGGCGCTGATGCGCAACCGCAGCAGGAGAAGCAGCAGGAAAGCAAGGAGTGCCAACAGTAGCGCCCCGATATAAGCGCCCATCTGCAAGCCTGTGGTCGGCCCGGTCATGTCTCTTCTGTCTCCCTCAGCCGCTCAATCCATTCCCCTACCCGTCGCGGGTCCTCTAACCACTCGGTAGTCTCGCGAAAAGTGGTCTCGCTCACCAGCCCGGCTAGGAGGGGTTGGCCTAGCAAGAGGACGTGGGCGATGACAAAGCCTAGTGCCCGGACGACCTCCAGTAGGGGGACGGCGAACAGGCCAAGGTCTGCCTCTCTGATCCGCCGGACCCATTTTTCCCCATCCATCCGGTTCCTGCCCTGTAGTATACGGAAATGACCTGCCTTGCCAAGCGGGGGGTGTCGGCCCGACTTGACGTAACACATGTACAGTATAGCACGGTTTGAAGAGAAGGCAAAACGGCCTGGTTACCCGGGGGTGCATTTCACTTTGGGGACGAATTGGGAGAACGGTCCGTAGGTCGCGCTTGCTGTAAGCACTCGTAGGGTTATGCCTGCAAACGCTCATTACCCTGACCAAGATCGTCTTTACAATCCGGACTGTAGGCTCTAGCCGGGGTACTTGGCTTCCCATTGGAGTCTGGGTTCATCAACCCGGCTAAAGCCTATGTTCCGCAGTGACGTCGCGCCACAAGCGCGACCTCCAAGCTACGGACTCGACGTCTCCTCTGCCGGGCAACCCGCCCCAAAGTGAAATACACCCGTTACCCTGCCCCTAGATCAGTACCACTGCGGCCACGATCATCACCACCAGCATCACCGCAGCGATGATACCAATTCGCTTCAGGTCGGCTATCACATAGTGATATTCCTCTGCCAGGCTCGGTTGCGTCGCTGCGGCAGCCTGCCGTGCGGCGACCGGTTTCGGCTGCCCCGCTCCCTGTTTCTCCGTGCTGGGCCGGGCCAACTGGGTGGCCGAAAGGCGGGGCGACCTGGATCGCTTCTTGGCTCTACGTGACTTTTTGGTCATGTTCCTCCTCGTAACGTCTGTCACTCGCGGACTTGTTCTCTATTCCGAGCAAGAGTATACCACAAGGGGGTAATTTAGAGTAGGTGCACAGCGCCCGGTTGGGGGGCGGCTACGTTATGGCTCTAGTTCCGCGATCACCACGATCCGGTGCGTGTCGATGCCATAGGGGTAGCAAGAGATCAGGGTCAGCACGGGGCTGCTGGTGGGGTACATCACGCTCACGTCGGTGGGCTCGATGAACCGTTTTTGGGTGACGACGTAGCGATAGACCTGACCGGTTGTGTACACCTCGACGATGTCACCTAGCTCCACGTCGGGGAGGTAGCGAAAGATCTCGCCAAAGATGTCGTCGTGGGCAGAGATGACGCAGTTCCCGCGCTCGCCGGGGTTGGCCGAGCCAATGTGGTGACCGGCTCCGCGTTTGAGGCTTTCCCAGTCATCTCCCTCTACCACTGGGGCATCCACCCCGATGGCGGGGATGTGTATGCGGATGGCGTGCTCCGGCCCCGGCGTGGGGGCCGGAAGCGGAGTGACAGCGGCTACCAGGTCGCGCAGGTGGGGGGGGATCTCCTCCGGCGCCGGCCCGCCGGGCGAGTCGGGTGGGGTATGGCCGCTGGGGAGGATAAAGACCCCGATGAGCGGTGATGGCGCGGTAGGCGTGGCCGTCGGCAGTTGCGCTTGTTGGGCCTGATGGCTTTGTTGGTTCAGCTCCTGTAGCGTCTGCCACATTCCCAGTAGGGTGATGATCAGCCCGAGGAAGGCTACAATTTCCAGTACCAGCAGGAGCTTGTTGCCCACCCAGCCCCAGTTCACGCGCAGGGGACGGCGCTCTCTTCTCGGCTTTTCTTCCTCGTCCACTGCTCGGGCGCGGAAGCCTGCCGAAGCGCCCTCCTCCTGAAAGCGGAGGTGTTCGTCGGGCAGCGGAGAAGGCTCAGGTGTCGGCGGTTCCGGGGTCAGGAGGTCCTTGGGCGGCACTGCTCCCCTAGTCCTTCGCAGTCGCTCCAATCTGGCCTCGGCCTTGCGAATGCGGAGGGTTTCCTCCAGTTCCTCGATCGAGAGTTCATCTACCGGACGGCGGTCTTTCATGGCTTTGAAGGCCCCGCTTCCGTTTTTTCCGCCACGGCAAAGAGCTCGCGCTCAAAGAACCAGCGGAAGGGGGGCCAGTTGAAGAGGACGTGCCGTGCGGCGCGCAAGATCCAGTTCTCCTGGCGGTTTTGTGGCGGCGTGTCGAGCCACACCCGGCTGTGGAAACCGTTGCGCCGGAGAACGCGGCGCAGGCTCACTGGGCTTTGCTCGTTGACGTGGACGTCAACGTTGGCCGGGATGATGGCACGTGGGTCCTTTGGGTACCGCTCCCCCTGGCCCATCAGGGTGCGCACTCCCCGCACGATGGGATAGGCGTAGCGGTCGTACCAGACGTTGGGCGCGGTGTGGATGATGACCCGGCCCTGGGGCAAGAGCACGCGCCGCACCTCTTGCAGTGCCCGGTCCAGTTCCCAGGGATGGAGGTGCTCCACGATATCAAAGAGAAGCACGCGGTCGAAGGAGCCGTCGGCAAAGGGGAGCGACTTGGCGTCGGCGCGGTAGACGGCGCTGGCCTGCCCCTCGGTCACGGCCTGGCGGGATAGCTGTACGGCGACGGCGGCATAGTCGATGCCGTGCGCCTCCGCCCCCAGGCTGGTGCAGTGGCGCAGGATCTCGCCGCGCCCGCATCCCACATCCAACACGCGCATCCCGCTCCCGATCCCGGCTACGTCAAAGGCTGCCTTCAGACGCCGGGAGAGGGCGCGCCCTGCCGATGAGGTAAACTCTTTGTATCCCTCGCAGGCCGAGAGAAAGTAGGTCTGATCGTAGAGGTCCGAGGGGACCGGTTGGGTTGCTTTTTTCCTCCCCTGTTTCACTCTTCCTCCGACGGGGGGATTATAACGTGCCGCGTGAGGCCCGTCAAGCGGTGTAGGCCGTCGACAAAGGCGTGGCGCAGGAGGCGCACCTCTTCGATTCGGACCAGGAGGGCCAGCGCCACGTACACGGCAGCGCCGATGCTGCCCGCACCGACCACTATCAGGATCTCGCCGGCCAGCCCGGAGGGGGCTATGGTCATCAGGCCGTGCATCGTGCCCCAGGTAGCTGCCGCCATGAGTAGTGATGTGGCCGTCGCCTTGAAGGTGAGCCCCCACAATCCGTGCTTGCCCAGCCCGCCTAGCCGGCGGCGGGCAAGCAGTAGCATCGTCAGGCCGTGGGCGGCCCACTTGAGCGAGTTGGCCAAGATCAGCAGCGGCAGGGTCAGCCACCCTGCCCAAGCCATCGTGACGGTCGTGACAGCGTAGAACACGTTGGCCCCGACGCCTACCAGGGCGGGGGTGAGGGTGTTCTTGCGGGCGTAAAAGGCAAAGATCAGCAGTTGGTCTATGGCGGCAAAGATCAGGCCGGGCAGGTGGTAGCGCAAGGCCTCGGCGACCGCCGCCGTGTCGGCTGGCCCAAAGTCGCCATGCTCAAAGACCAGGGCGATGAGCGGGGTAGCCAGGACGAACAATCCCGCGGTGGCGGGAATCACCAGGGCCAGCACCAGCCGCAGTCCCTGGGAGAGCGTGGCGCGGAAGGGAACGATCTCGGCGGCGACGTCCTGCCGCGAGAGGGTGGGGAGGACCGCCAGGGAGACGGCCGTGGCTACCAGACCGAGAGGAAACTGGATGATCTGCGCGGCATAGACCATCCAGGAGATGGCCGACTCGCCGATCCGGGAGGCCAGGTTGTAGCTGAGCACCACCGAGAGCAGGTTGTCCACCACCAGGCCGGCCAGAATGGGCAGGTAGAGACGTCCGATGCGGCGCAACGCGGGGTGGTGTATATCGAGGACGAGGTGAAAACGGGCATCGCGCAGCCCCGGGACCTGCAGGATGACCTGCAGGAGGGCACCGATCACCAGGCCGATGGCCATGCTGTGAACGCCCCACCGCCGGCCCATCAGCAGGGCCGTGGCGACGACAGCGCCGTTGACGATGGCAGCGGCAAAGGCGGGGAAGGTAAAGCGCTTGAGGGCATAGAGCGCGCCGGTCAAGACACCGGCCAGGTTCAAGAAAAGGACGGCGGGGAGCACTAGCCGCAACAGTTCGGTCGCCAGAGCCTGGGTGGGTGGAGCCAGTCCCCCGGCCATCAGCCAGACCAGTTGTGGGGCGAACAGTTCGCCCAGCAGGAGCAACGCGCAGACGACGAGCGAGGTCACGCTGACCAGCACGCTCAGTAGATTCCACAATTCCTTCCTCTTGTGGGAGGAGGCGTAGGCGGAGAGGACGGGTACGAGGGCCGAACTGACCATCCCGCCGACGAGGAGATCGTACAGGTTGGTCGGGACACGGACCGCTGCGTCCAGGGCGCTCACGCGCGGGCCAGCGCCAAAGAGGCCGGATTTGACAATGACGGTCAGCAGGCCCAGCGCCCGGCTGACCACGTTCCCCAGAGCGATGACGCCTGCGGCCTGCGCCACCTGCACCTGCTCGCTGGAGGGGGGGTGATCGGGAGGTCTTGGCATACGTGCTCCTGGGCCCATTCTACCCTGCAAGGAGGAGGAAGGCAAACCGGGGCCGGGCAGTCTGTCCCGCCGGGGTCACTTTTTCTCGTACCGCTCGTAGTAGCCCAGGACCCGACCGTCGGCGTCGCGCACGGCTCGCATATAGACGCGGTTTGTCTCGTCTTCGAACGTGAACCGCTCCTCCTCTCCTGCCTGCAGAGCCGCCAGGACCTCTTTCATCACCTGCTGCGAGTGCTCGTTGTGGCACTCGAACAGCGAACGGCCAATGAGGGATTCACCGCCTTCGTAAGTGGCGATGGCGGCCTTGTTCATGTAGCGCGTGATGTGGTTAGTATCTGCAAAGAGGATTGGTGTTTTCAGACTGTCCAGGATGGCAGCCAACGTGCTACTCTTGACCATATCACCTCCGTGGAAAACAACGAACCGGCTGGCAGGAGGGCCAGCCGGCGGAGTGGGCGGTACAGGACTTGAACCTGTGACCTCCACGATGTCAACGTGGCGCTCTGGCCATCTGAGCTAACCGCCCTCGCGGCGAGGATTATACCATTACCTACCTCGCTTTGCAAGTCTCGGCGCCTGTGATAGAATGCGGCTGGCTATGGCAGATGATTGGGGTGTGGTCGGTCATGACTGGGCGGTGCAGCTCCTGCGCCGGGCGTGGGAGCGGGGTGAGCTTGCTCATGCCTATCTGTTCACCGGTCCACCGGGGGTCGGTAAAATGACCCTGGCCCTGGCCCTAGCCAGGGTTCTGCTCTGCGAGGGGGGCGCGCCGCCCTGTGGATCGTGCCGGGCCTGCCGCATGGTCGCCAGCTCCAGCCACCCCGACCTGCACCGGATTGCTCA